>DATJAA010000078.1:0-15024 GCA_035516815.1 Acidimicrobiia bacterium
CCATCTCACCACCCCCCGTCGAGCAGGTCGAGCAGATCCCACTCCGTCTCGGCGACCCGCCGGCCCAGAGTCGCGAGCTCGACCGAGCGGACGACGCCGGCGAGATGCGTGAACGACTGGCCGATGCAGATCATCCCCCATTTCAACGTGCCGAGCGCGACCCAGAACCGCAGCGTGTCCTCGTCGACCGCCTGCCCGCTCCCGGCCCGGTAGGTACGCAACAGATCGTCGACGTCGCCGAATCCGCCGACGAGCTTGCCGGAGACGCCGAAACGCCACGACTTCACGCACAGCCAGCCGAGATCCTCGATGGGATCGCCGAGATGGGCGAGCTCCCAATCGAGCACCGCGCGTATGCCTTCCGGCCCGACGATGAAGTTGCCGTTGCGGAAGTCGCCGTGGACGAGCTTGGGATGTGCCGGGGAGGGGGGCAACCGTGCGGCCAGCGCGCGCAGTCCCAGCTCGAACGCGGGGTGGGGCTCACCGAATGTGTCGAGCAGCGTGCGGTACTCATCGACCTGATCGGCCGCGGTCCGGACCCGTAAAGGCGGCAGCGCGGCGGGATCGACCGCGTGTATTCGAGCCGCGATCTCACCGCATTGGCCCGCAAGGCGCGGCCGGGCGGCCGCGTACTCGTCGTCGCGCAAGATACGACGGGGGATCGTCTCGCCCTCGATGCGATCCATGACGAACCCGCTCCCGAGCCGGTCGCCGGGCTGGAGCAAGAGCCGCACCGGCGGGACGGGAACGCCGGCAGCCGCGGCCGCCTGGAGGAGTAGATATTCGGTGGACCGATCGGACTCTCCACTGTGGCCACTCGGATCCCGGCGCAGCACGAGCCCGCAGCGCGCACCGCTCTCGTTCAGAAGGTCGAACGACCACGTCTCGCGGGACGCGCCGCCGGAAAGGCGCCGCAGGTCCACGACGGAACCGGCGCCGCACCTGGGGGCCAGCGCACCGGCGAGCGCGTCGGCGGCGGGAGCTGGGGCCATGAGTCGGGACGATAGCGATCGGCCCGCTTTCGCTCACGGCGGGCGACCACGGCGATCGCCCGATGAAGAGCGGTCGGGCGCGTCACCCAAGCCGCGCAGGTTGTGGGACGCTGAAGTCCCCCGAGGTTGTCGGGGGACTTCAGCTTCGACGAACCGCCCGCCGGTTACCCGCTCAGATTCCGAATCCGATGCAGGTGCCCGCGTTTCCGTCGCTGTTGGACCCATCCGGGCAAGTGGTGTTGGACCACGTGACGCTCGAAATCGTGGCTCCGGTGAAGTTGGCTCCGGTCAGGTCGGCGCTCGACAGGTCGGTGCCGCCACTGAGGCTGGCGCCGGAGAAATCTGCACCGTTCAGAAGGGAGTGGGACAGGCTGGTGTTATCGAGGTTCGCTCCCGCCAGGTCGGCGCCGGAAAGGGTGACGTAGTAGAAGCTGGCCCCCGTCAGGTCGACGCCGGCCAGGTTCGCCCCGCTCAGGTTGACCGCGATGAGCTGCACGCCGGGACCGACGAGGTAGCCGACCGTCGAAGTCCAACCGGCCGGGAGCGACAACGGCGTTCCAACCATCCCGCCCGTGGTGATTCCGTTCAGGTCGGCACCCGCGAGTTGCGCACCGGCGAGGTTTGCCCCGGTGAGGGTGGCGTTCGACAGGTTGGCGTTCGTCAGGTTGGCGTTCGTCAGGTTGGCGTAGTACAGGCCGGCTCCCAGAAGGTCGGCGCCGGAGAGATTCGCGCCGACCAGGTTGGCTGCAATCAGGTTGCTACCGGGACCGACGAGGTAGCCGCTGACGACGCTCCAACCGGCCGGGAGCGCACTCGGCGTTCCGGTGATACCACCTGATGTGACGGCGGAGAGATTCGCGCCGCTCAGATTCGCGCCGGTCAGATTCGCGCCGCTCAGATTCGCTTGGGTCAGGTCGGCACCGGTCAGGTTCGCGCCGGTGAGGTTCGCGCCGGTGAGGTTCGCGTTGGGCAGGCTGGCGTTGGTCAAGTTGGCATTGGTCAGGTTCGCGTCGGTCAAGTTGTCGAAGTAGAAGCTGTCGCCGGAAAGATTCGCGCCGGTCAGGTTGGCGTTGGAGAGGTCGTCGCCGAGCGGCAGGGTCACGCTGCTGCACCCCTGAAGATTCGCGTACGGTCCGACGTACGAACAGTTCTGAGCAGTGGTCGGGACGATGTTCTTCACGATGGCCGAGCGGCCCTTCCCTTTCGCATTGACCGCCCTTACGGTGACGTTGTAGGTCTTGCCATTCTTGAGGCCGATTGCCACGCAGCTCATAGGCCCGGTCGACATACAGGTCGCCTTGCGCGTCATTTTCACGATGTAGCCGGTAACGGGGGACCCGCCATCAGAAGCCGGTGCCGACCAGGAAACCGCGATCGCGGTATTGAGGGGCGTGGTAACGACCGGCGTCGGGGCTCCGGGCGGGTGGATCCGGATAACGACGGCTCCCGCCGAACTGGGGATCGCCGCGACACCGAGTGTCGCAACTACCGCAGCGGCCAACATACCGACCAGGCGTCGCCTCATGATTCTTCCCCTCAACCTCGGCAAGGTTCGTTCTCGACTGGGGGATAGTCGCACTCGCGCCTTTCGCATCCCTTTCGCCCGAGTCGCCCGGGTCGCAGGAGCCGGCTCGGACCCCGCGCGCGTGCTCAAGGTCGATATCGCGTGGACGATGAATGTCAGGTTGTTCGACGTCGGCGATGTGGCCGATGCAAGGGAGGGTGGGCGCATGAGACGTCTCGTGTTCGTCATGGTGCTGGCGTTGACGGGTCTGGTCGCGCCTTCGGCCGCGGTCGGTGCGCCGATGCTGGTGCACGAGCCCGCGCACATCTCGGTTTTGTCGCGGGGCACGGAGTATTCGACGAACTGGTCGGGCTATGCGGATCAGGGCGCCACGTTCACCGATGTGCGGGCCGCCTGGACGCAACCGGCCGTGACCTGCCCGTCGCGTCAGCGGCAGTATGCGTCGTTCTGGGTCGGTCTCGACGGGTACGCATCGAACTCGGTGGAGCAGATCGGTACCGACTCGGATTGCGCCGGCAGGAATGAGCCTGTCTATTACGCCTGGTACGAGATGTACCCGGCCGGTTCGGTCTCGCTGTCGAGTTCGCGATACCCGGTCGCGGTTGGCGACAGCATGGCGGCCGAGGTCTCCGCATCGGGTACGACCTTTACGTTGACCCTGCACGACACCACGCGCGGTTGGACGTACAAGACGGCGAAGACGTCGTCTGCTGCGCAAAAGAGTTCCGCCGAGTGGGTTGCGGAGGCGCCGTCGAGTTGCTACTGGACTTGTACCGTCCTTCCGCTCGCGAACTTCAACGCCATGAGCTTCACGGCGTCGTCGACGGTCGGCAACGGTCAGTCGGGCACGATCAGTACCTTCGAGAACAGCGAGATCGTCATGGTCACCAACGGCGGCACGGTCAAGGCGCAGCCGTCGACGTTGACCAACGGCAACGCGTTCTCCGACACCTGGCAACATTCCTGAAGCCGGGCTCGGGCGCGCCCGAGTCGCCCGCAAACCGCCACATTTTTCGCGCGGCGACTCCTGACGGTGCGCGGGATCGGGCAATAGGTGCGCATTCCCGACGCGAAACGCGGCGAGTCGGGATCCCGGGCCGCCGACGCGCCCGGAGTGGCGGTCAAGGCGCCATTTGACCGGGTCGATGCTCGATGATGGCGTTTGGAAGGCTGCGGGCGGCCGCGGCACGCGAACTAGGCGGCGTCCACGGAGCGACGGTGCTGGTCATGGGTCCGGTTGCCGCGCTCGCGATCTCGGCGTTGCGCGCGATCGGTCTGGTGGCGAAGACGCCGATCTGGGTGATTCCGGCGATCCTCGTGGGCGGACAGCTCGTCACCACCGCCACCGGCGCGTGGTGGGCCCGGTCGCCACGAAGTCGCGTTCGTCTTCACGCGCGGATTGCCTCGCAGGCTGCGGTGGTGACGGCGACGATCTACGCGACCGGCTGGGGACCTGCTCTCGCGATCGGGTTGGTGCTCGTCGGCCAAGAGGCGCTGGCCATGACGGGTTCGTCGTCGGAGCGCGCGGTTCTGGGTTGGAACCTGTCGTGTCTCGCCGCAGGCGAGGGCATGATCGCGCTCGGTTGGGCCCCGACGCTCATCTCGACGCCAGAGGTGCACGGCCTTGCAGTCCTGATGGCGATCGGGGTGACATTCTCGTATCGCTCGCTGCGTTCGGCGCTTCTCGAGAAGGAGGGGGCCGCGGCGTTGACCGAGAGCCGTGAGCGTCGCTTCCGTGCACTCGTGCAGAGCTCCTCGGATCTTGTGTTCGTCGTCGACCGCGCGAGCGCGGTGACGTACGCGAGCCCCTCGTGCGCAAAGGTGTTGGGCTATGCGCCGAACATGTTGATAGGCCCCGAACGCGGCGTGCTGATCCACGAGGACGAGATCGACGACTTGCGCGCAACCGTCGGGCAGGCAGTGTCGCTGCCCGGCGGAACCGCAGAGTTCTCGATCCGGGTACGCCATCGCGATGGCACGTGGCGCTGGCTCGAGGGGCTCGCGACGAATCTGTTGGACGACCCGGCCGTCGACGGCGTGGTCATCAACGCCCGCGACGTGACCGAGCGGCGCGCCCGGGCGGAACGCCAGGACGCGATCGCGGCGCTCGGACGCCGGGTGTTGCAGGAGACGTCTCTCGGAGTCGTCATCGATGAGGCCGCGAACGTCATCAAACGGATGGTGCGGGCGGACGAGTGTCGCATCGTGAGCGCGATCGCGGAGCTCGACGCAGCCACATCGACGGAGCGCTCGTCGGCGGGAGCGAAGTCCGGTACCGGTGGCGCGGTGTCGTTGCGCGTCCCGGTCGGCGATCCCGATCGACCGTTGGCGCATGTAGAGATCGTCGCGGACCGCGAGGAGACAGCCGAGGAACGTCACTTCGTCGAGGCGGTCGCGAGCATCTTGTTGTCCGCGATCGTGCGGACACGCGCCGAGGACGCGATCCGGCATCAGGCGATGCACGACCCGTTGACCGGACTACCGAACCGGACGTTGTTCAACGATCGTCTCGAGCACGCGCTGAGCCGGCGCGCCCGGGTCGGCGGATACGTCGCGGTGATGATCGTCGATCTCGACGGGTTCAAGAACGTGAACGACAGCCTCGGTCACCTCGCGGGCGACGCGTTGCTCGTCGCGGTCGCCGACCGTTTCCGGACTCTGTTGCGCGGCTTCGATACCATCGCCCGGCTCGGTGGCGACGAGTTCGCGATTCTCGCCGACGATCTGGATGCCGTCGACCAAGCCGGGCTCGTTGCGCAACGGGTGCTCGACGCGCTCGTGGAACCACTGCAGCTTCCCGACCGCGCCGTCGCGATCGGCGCGAGCATCGGTATCGCCCTTGCGGATCGGCCCGACTCCAGCGGCGACCGGATACTCAGCCACGCCGACGCCGCAATGTATCGGGCGAAGCGCGAAGGCAAGGGCTGCTACCGCGTCTTCGAAACGGCCATGCACACCGCGGCGGTTGAGCGCATGACCCTCGAGCAGGAACTTCGCACCGCGGTCAACGAACGCGCGCTCACGGTGCACTACCAGCCCGTCGTCAACACGCACTCCGGGCTCGTCACCTCGTTCGAGGCGCTCGCCCGCTGGCCGCATCCAGTACGAGGACTCGTGCCCCCGGCCGTCTTCATCCCGTTGGCGGAAGAGGCGGGCCTCATCCTCGAACTCGGCCACGCCGTCTTGGTCGAAGCGTGCCGGCAGGCCCACGAGTGGCAGCAACAGTTCCCCGAACTGCATCTGAGTGTCACGGTCAACGCCTCACGCCTCCAACTCGCGCACCCCGGGTTCGTCGAACACGTGTCGCGCTCCCTGGCCGACGCCGACCTCCCACCATCCGCGCTCACCCTCGAAGTGACCGAATCCGTGCTCGCCAAGGATTCCGGTCGCATCATCAAGACCCTCGACGAACTTCGCCGCAATGGGGTACGCGTCGCGATCGACGACTTCGGCACGGGGTACTCGTCGTTCGCCGCGCTGGCCGAACTCCCGATCGACATCCTGAAGATCGACAAGTGTTTCATCGACAACCTCCTTCGGGACTACCAAGGCCGCGGATTCGTGAACGCGATCATGCAACTCGCGCAGACGCTCAACCTCGAGACGATCGCCGAAGGCGTCGAACATCAGGAACAACACGACGCGCTCACCGAACTCGGATGCAGTCACATCCAGGGCTACCACTACTCACCACCCATACCGGCAGACCAAACGGCTCACTACCTGGAACGCAACATCGCCGTCGTATCGCCCGTTCGCGTTCGGCAGAAATGATCTTGCGGGATCGCTCGCGTTGCCCGCGGACTCGAGCAGTTACGCTTCGTCGGCGCTGGGCTGGCCGATGGTGTGGAGTTGGATCACGAGACCGTCGGGATCCGGGACCTCCACATACCAGCCGAGGTGACCCTGCATCGGTGCGGAATGACCGACTCCGAGCGCATCGAGACGTGCGCACCATCGGGTGAGATCTTCATCCGTTCCAATGCTGAGCGCGATCGAACTGAAGCCGCGCAGCGCCTCCGCGAGCGAAGGGTCGTAGTGCAAACCGACGGCGAGCCCGCTGGGATGATCGACAACGACACCGACGACGCTCTCTTCACTTTCGACAGAGAGGCAAGGCCTGAAGCCGAGCACATCGATGTACCAGTCCCGGCTGCGCATGACATCCGACACAGGCACCCGCACGTGATGCAAACCGATGAACGTCGCCACATCACGGGTCATCGGCTTGCCTGCCCCCCGTCAGTTGAAATCATGACGCCGATGCTACGGACGCCGCATGCCGTTGTCGTGCCGAGAATCCTTCGCAACATCTGAGCAGTTCAGCATGTTCATGGGGCGAGCTCCGACGTCGGCCGGGTTGCTGTCCGATCGACTCGGGCTCGGGAACGTCCACGAGCCGTCGAGGATCTCGGCGCGGTTCCGGTACATTCGCGTCACGTAGTTCCAGCCCGGCGTGATGGGCAGCACGTCGGGCGCACACGCTGCGCTCGGGCATCGAGGGCCCGTCACTCTCACCCGACCAGACCCGCACTGCGTTAACGAGCCGCACGGGTGGGACGTTGAGCGTCGTGAGGTGGCGGCTGCACGTCTACAACTTGAGGACCGGTCAGGACATCACCCTTGCGGAGCCGCGCCGCGTCGACGACCAGGTCGAGTGGCTCAACGACAAAACGGAGCTCTACGCCCGTCCTCGGTCGCTCTCGGGAAGCATTGCCCAGGACATGTATCGATTGCCGGCGGACGGCAGTGGCCCCCGAGATCTACGTCAAGGGAGCGTTCTCGCCCGCCGCTCCCTGAACCGTCATTCCCGTATCAGGTCCCTCACGTCCGGACGGACACTCGAAGCACCAGTCGCCACTCCCGGGAGCGCCGCAACGACGCATGTGGCCGATGGGAGGCCATTTCTGCACACTTTCTCCACAGCCGTATGGGCACTCCTGCACCCAGGGTCCGTATCCTTCGGGGCGTGACCTCGCTGGCACCACGAGCGCGAGACGGGCTCGTCCAAAAGGTCGTCGTGATCGAGGACGAGCCGCCGATCGCGGAGGCAGTCGCCGCCCGCCTGCGCAGCGAGGGGTACCAGGTCGAGATCGCGGCCGACGGTCCGAGCGGGGTCGCGCTGTGTGAGTACGTCCGGCCCGACGTCGTCGTGCTTGATCTCATGCTCCCCGGTCTCGACGGCATCGAGGTCTGCAAGCGCATCCAGCACGACCGGGCCGTCCCGGTGTTGATGCTCACCGCGCGCGACGGCGAAGCCGATCTGCTCGTCGGGCTCGCGGTCGGCGCCGACGACTACATGACCAAACCGTTCAGCATGCGCGAGCTGATCGCGCGGATTCACGCGCTGCTCCGGCGCGCCCAGCGGTCGTCCGAGTCGCCGGTCCAGTCCGTCGTCCGCATCGGCGAGGTGGAACTCGACCCGGCGACACGCCGAGTGCACATGGCGGGCGACGTCGTGCACCTGACGCCGATCGAGTTCGATCTGGTGATCTACCTTGCGGCGCGTCCGGGGCGGGTGTCGACGCGTGAAGAGTTGCTCGCGCAGGTCTGGGGCTACGACGTGCCGTCGGGCGCGCGTACGGTCGACTCGCACATCCGCACGATTCGGCGCAAGCTCGGTCCGAGCATCGTGCGCACCGTGCACGGGGTTGGATACGCGATCGAGGCGGCCGGCGCGTGCGCGTAAAAGCCCCGCGAACCCCGGAGCGGCCACTCGAGGGGCTGCCGACGCTCAAGCTCAAGATCAGCGTCATCATTCTCGCGGCGGTGGCCGTCACCGTGGGCGTGTTCTTCGTCGGCCTGAAGGTCGGCCTGTGGCCGTCGATCGCGGGGTTGCTCGCCGGCCTCGTCGCGCTCGGGGTCGTCTGGATACTGGCGCGCGGCCTCACGTCGCCCCTGCGGGAGATGGTCGCCGCCACCGAGGCGATGGCGCGCGGCGACTTCACCGCCCGGGTCAAGACCGTTTCGCGTGACGAGATCGGGACGCTCGCGGTCGCCTTCAATCAGATGGCTGCGGAGCTCGCCGAGACGGACCGCCTGCGGCGCGATCTCGTCGCCAATGTGAGCCACGAGCTGCGGACGCCGATCACCGCGCTGCAAGCGGTGCTCGAGAATCTCGTCGACGGTGTCGGCCGGGCCGATCCCGAGACACTGCGCACGATGCTCGCCCAGGTGGAGCGGCTCGGCCGGTTGGTGCAGCAACTGCTCGACCTCTCCCGGCTCGAGTCGGGCACGCTTCCCCTCGACCGCAACTTCTTCGACGTGCGCCCGATGCTCGAGCACGCCATCCGCGAGTCGCTGCTGCATGCCACCGATGTGCACTTCGAGATCGAGACGGTGCCGCGCGATTTCCGCCTGGAGGCCGATCCGGAACGGCTGCACCAGGTGATCGCGAACCTCGTCGAGAACGCTGTGCGCCACTCGCCCCCGCAGGGCACGGTGCTGGTCCGCGCCGTCGCCGCACCCGAAGGCGGCGCGCGCCTCGAGGTCTCCGACCACGGACCCGGTATCCCCGACAGCGAGGTCGGCCGGGTCTTCGAACGCTTCTACCGTGCCGACTCCGCCCGTTCCTCGAGTGACGGCGGCGCAGGACTCGGACTCGCGATCGCGCGTTGGATCGTCGAGCTGCACGGCGGCGACGTGCGCGTGGCCCGCAACGAGCCCCATGGCTGCCGCATGATCGCAACGATTCCCGGTGGCGTCGAGCTCGCGGCGCTCCCTACTCCCGAACTCATCGACTGAAGGACGGTAACGGTGCCTCTGACCTCCATCGACGACGCATTGCGGCGGATCCGCCGGGGCGAGATGGTGCTCGTGGTCGACGACGAGGACCGAGAGAACGAGGGGGACCTGACGCTCGCCGCCGAATGGGTGACGCCCGAGGCGATCAACTTCATGATGCGTTGGGCACGTGGACTCGTATGCATGCCCTGCAGCACCGCTCGTCTCGACCAGCTCGATATCGGTCCGATGGTCCCGGCCGACGTGGCCGGGTGCGACACCGCGTTCACCGTCACCATCGATCATCGGGACGCCGGGAGCGGTATCGGCGCGCAGGATCGCGCGCTCACGATCCGCAAGATCCTCGACCCCGCGTCGCGTCCCGAGCACTTTGTCCGACCGGGCCACGTGTTCCCGTTGCGTGCCCGCGACGAGGGGGTGCTCGACCGCCGCGGTCACACCGAGGCCGCGGTCGATCTCGCCCGCCTCGCGGGTTGCGCACCCGTCGCGGTGATCTGCGAGGTGTTGCACGACGACGGCTCGCCCGCGCGATTCCCCTACCTCGAGTTGTTCGCGCAGGAGCACCGGATCGCGTTGGTGTCGGTTGCCCAACTCGTCGAGTATCGAGAGCAGGCGGGGACGATCGTCGGCGAGCGGCACACGCTATTGCTGTAAGCGTTCCGAGATCGCGCTACGCGCCCGCGCGCTCCTCGCTTGCACCGACCGGCCGGTCGTCGACGATCTGATCGAGATACTCGGAGAGTCCGTAGCCGGTCAACCCGTTGCAGGACCATTCCGTCATGCCTTCGGAAATCCTGGTGATCAGCTTGTCGCCCTCGGGGGTCTCCCGCCGATTGCGGAGCGGGATGAGGTTGAGCACTCGGCCGTGGATCTCGTAGGTGCCGGCGTCGGTCGTCGCCGAAGCCCGGATCTCCGCGTGGTATCGGTCGTCACCGCGCCAGGCCGTTTCGATCGTCGCGTGCCGAATGTGCTCGTACTTGCCGTCGCGGAGCACGGTCCCGCCGACGCGTCGCCCACCCTCTCGCGACGCGACGATCGACACCACGAATCCGAAGTCGGCTCCGAAGTTGGCCGTCAGCCACCGGTACCACCACGGCGCTTGCCAGAACCGGGGGCCCCACGAGTGGTCGCGCAGCCCGAAGCCGCGGACCGGCCACTCGTCGTCGCCGACGCGGATCGTGCCCTCGACCGCCATGTGCTGCTCGTAGTGGCCACGTGCGAATCCGCCGGAGTGATCCTGCGCGAGCGGTGATCCGTCGTCGTTGACCGGCTCGCCGCCGTACATCGGCGAGACACCGCGGTGCGTGAGGTCGACGTGCGCTTCGACCCACGGGTTCTCGGTGAACGCCCGGCGAGGATTCGCCATCTGCAACGGCTCGGTGAGGAGCGCGAGCTTGCCGTCGAAGGTCGTCCGGAGCTGTTCGAACGGTGTGACCACCTCGAAGCGCGTGCCGCCCGCATCGAACGCGGCGTTGTCGTGAATCTCGGGGCGGTTGTAGGTGAACGCGACCCGCCCGTCGGGAAGGTAAACGCAGGTCGTGAGCTCCGCGTACCCCTCGTTCGCGCGGTTGCCGAGGCGCAGGAACCCCCCGATGCGCTCGTCCGGGTCGTACACGTTGAAGTACATCGACTCGTTGAAGTTCGACGCAGCCTCCAGCCTGTGCATGTACTCGTCCTGGGGCTCCATCCGTATGCGCATGTGCCTATCTTGACCTCCGCCGCAAGCGGATGCTCAGCTCCCGGCGGCGACGAGACTGCGACCGGACACGGAGCGAGGGTGCGGACATGAGCCAGCCTGCAATCACCGAGATCACGTCGGGTCTGCGATTTCCCGAAGGCCCGGTCGCGATGCCCGACGGCAGCGTGATCGTGGTCGAGCTCATGGGTGGATGCGTGACGCGGGTCGCGCCCGACGGCACCAAGCGCGAGGTCGCATCGCCGGGCGGAAGCCCGAACGGTGCAGCCGTGGGGCCGGACGGCGCGCTGTACATCTGCAACAGCGGCGGATGGTCGTTCCGCGACCTGCTCGGTATGAAGATCCCCGACACGGAGCTGCCCCCCGATCACAGCGGCGGCCGGATCGAACGCATCGATCTCGACTCTGGCAAGGTCGAGGTGCTCTACACGGAGTGCGACGGTCATCAGCTCATCGGGCCGAACGACATCGTGTTCGATGCCCACGGCGGGATGTGGTTCACCGATCACGGCCGCCGGCAGGGGCGGGTGCAACACGTCGGAGCCATCTACTACGCGCAACCCGACGGGTCCTCCGTCCGCGAGGTGGTGTTCCCGAGTGACTCGCCCAACGGAATCGGCCTGTCGCCCGACGGATCGCGTCTGTACGCGGCCGAGACGCACACCGGTCGCCTGTACGCGTGGAACGTGACCGCCCCCGGGGAGGTCGAGCGCAACGAGATGGGCGCGGCCGGTGCGATGTTGTGCGGGCTGCCGGGGATGCAGATGTTCGACTCGCTCGGCGTCGACGGCGACGGCAATGTCGTCGTCGCGACATTGGTGACGGGTGCGCTCACGGTCGTCTCGCCGGCCGGTGAGGTGCTCGATCAGGCGCTCACCGGCGATCCGATGACGACGAACGTCTGTTGGGGTGGCGACGACCTCCGCACCGCGTACGTCACCTGCTCGGGCACGGGACGGCTGATCTCGATGCCCTGGCCGCGTCCGGGGCTGAAGCTCAACTACTGACGCACGGGGCTCACTCTCGGTAGGCGGCGCGGGCTTTGCCGCGCGTAGGTTGAGCACCATGGGACCGCTTGCAGGAGTGAAGATCGTCGAGCTGGCCGGGATCGGACCGGGCCCGTTCGCGGGCATGTTGCTCTCTGACATGGGCGCCGACATCGTCCGGGTCGACCGTGCACAACAGGTCAACCCGGCCGTGTTCGGCAAGCCGAATCTCGAGCCGCTCTACCGCGGGCGCCGTTCGATCGGCGTCGACCTGAAGAATCCCGAGGGCGTCGAGTTGGTGATGCGTCTCGTCGAGGGCGCCGACGCCTTGTTCGAAGGCTTCCGGCCGGGGGTCACCGAGCGGCTCGGCCTCGGGCCCGACGCTTGCCTCGCGCGCAACCCGAAGCTCGTGTACGGGCGGATGACCGGCTGGGGTCAAGACGGGCCGATGGCACAGGCGGCGGGCCACGACATCAACTACATCGCGCTCGCGGGCGCGCTCGCGCACTTCGGGCGCGCGGGATCGAAGCCAGTTCCGCCGATCAACCTCGTGGGCGACTTCGGCGGCGGCGGCATGTTCATGGCCTTCGGCATCGTGTGCGGCATCCTCGAGGCGCAGCGTTCCGGTCGGGGCCAGGTGATCGACGTCGCCATGGTCGACGGGACGGCGTCACTGATGTCGATGATGTGGGGCCTGAAGCAGATCGGCGCATGGAAGGAACAGCACGGGACGAACGTCCTCGACACCGGCGCGCCCTTCTACGACACGTACGAGACCAAGGATGGCAAGTACGTCGCGCTCGGTTCGCTGGAGCCGCAGTTCTACGCGGAGCTCATCCGCCTGCTCGGCCTCGAGGCCGAGCAGCTCCCCGCGCAGATGGACGCGAGCGGGTGGGAGACGTTGCGCACTCGCTTCACCGAGCTGTTCAAGACGAAGACGCGCGCCGAATGGGACGCGTTGCTGCTCGGCACCGACGCCTGTTACGCGCCGGTGCTCACGATGAGCGAGGCGACCGACAACCCGCACATACGCGCGCGCCGGACGATCATCGAGCGCGACGGCGTTCCCCAGCCTGCGCCCGCACCTCGCTTCTCGCGGACTGCGGGCGAGATCCAACGTTCGGCGCCGTGGCCGGGCCAGCACACCGACGACGCGCTTGCCGATTGGGGGATCGGCGCGGGCGAGATCGCCAAGCTACGCGAGACCGGCGCGATCGCATAGCTCGACCACGGCCGCGAGGCGACCCCCGAGCTCGTCCGCGTCGCACGCGGTTACGGTGACGTGACCGAGCTTGCGTCCGGGCCGCGGCGTCTTGCCGTAGTCGTGCAGGTGCGCGCCGGGGATGCGGAGAATCGCCTCCAGCTCGGGCATGGCGCCGATGCAGTTCACCATCGCGCTCGCGCCCCGCGCCGCGGTTGCGCCGAGCGGAAGACCGAGCACCGCGCGCACGTGGTTCTCGAATTGGCTCGTCTCTGCGCCCTCGATCGTCCAGTGGCCCGAGTTGTGCACCCTCGGAGCGATCTCGTTGGCATACAGCTTGCCGTCCACATCGAACAGCTCGACGCATCCGACTCCGACGTACCCCAGGCTCTCGAACAAGGGCCGGATCGTCGCCTCGGCGCGGGCTTGGAGTTCGGCGTCGAGGCCCGGTGCGGGTGCGCGCGTCACGCGGAGGATCCCGTCGCGGTGACGATTCTCCACCGCCGGCCAGCAGGCGATCTCGCCGTTGCGTGCGCGCACGCCGACGATGGAGAGCTCGCGGTCGAAGTCGACGAACCCCTCGAGTATGCACGGCGAGTGTGCGACCGACTGCCAGGCGGGCTCGACGTCGCTCGCCTGCCGCAACATCACCTGACCCTTGCCGTCGTAGCCGCCCCGGCGAGTCTTGAGCACGGCCGGGAATCCGATCGAGTCGAGGCCGTGCTCGATGTCGGCGCGCGAATTGACCGCCTCGAAAGGCGCCGTTTCGATGCCGAGCCTGCGCAGCGTTTCCTTCTCGAGGACGCGGTCCTGGGCGACGTCGAGCGCGAGCGGAGGTGGGTAGACGGGTGCGATGTGCTCGAGCGCCCGTGCAGTCGCGGCGGGTACGCCCTCCCACTCGTAGGTGACGACGTCGGCGCCATCCGCAACGGTGCGCGCCGCCTCGAGATCGTCGAGCGCGCCGACGACAACGGCACCGACCCCGGCGCCTGGCGCGTCCGCGGCCGGATCCATGAATACGAACTCGGAACCGAGCGGTATGCCGGCCAGCGCCAGCATCCAACCCAGCTGCCCTCCGCCGAGCACCGCGACGCGTGACACGCGCCGAACCCTAGCGATCGGGTGCGCGCGGGACGGTCAGCCTTCCAGCGCCAGCGGAACGACGTCGGCGTCGACCAGGGCCGGTTCCCCCAACCGCAGCGCGTCGATCTTGTCGAGCGGGCGTTGCAGCGCCCGGTGACGCGTCGACATGAGCGCCGAGTACTCCTTGGCGACGCCGTCGAAGCGCTGTTGGACGCGGTCGAGCTGGCCGGAGTACTTCTCCCATTGCAAGGAGAACTCGCGGAGCAACTCGAGGATCTCGTTCGACGTTCGCTCGAGCCGGAAGTTGTCGACCGCCTGGCGCACGACGGCGAGGACTGCGTAGAGGGTGAGCGGCGAGCAGAGCACGATCTTGTGTCGCATCGCGTCGTCGACGGCTTCGCGGTCGTGCTCCTGCACGAAGGCGTAGACCTGTTCGTTCGGGATGAAGAGGAGGAGACAGTCGACCGTCTCGTCGCTCGCGTCGAGGTATCCGCGCGTGATCAACTCCTTGACGCGATCGCGCACGTCGCGCAGGAAACGGTCGCGCGCGGAGGTTCGTTCGAGCTCGCTATCGGCCTCGAGGAACCGGATGTAGTTGTCGAGCGGGAACTTCACGTCCATGTGCATGACGAGCCCGTTCGGCAACAAGAACGTGTAGTCGGGGCGGCCCGCGCCCGGGATGGTCGCCTGCCGGCGGTAGTTCACGCCTTCGAGGAAGCCGGCGAGCCGGAGCACGTCCTCGGCCATGCGCTCGCCCCACTGGCCCCGAACCCGCGAGTTCGCCATCGCTTCCCGGA
>DATJAA010000079.1:0-4317 GCA_035516815.1 Acidimicrobiia bacterium
AACCCGCGGTTCGTATAGAACGTGAGCGCGCGGTCGTTGCCGGTCATGACGGAGACCATGATCGTGTCGATCGACAACGCGGCCGCGTAGTCGCGAACGGCGTCGAGCAGCGCCGACCCGATCCCGACGCCGCGAGCGTGCTCCCCGACGGCGAGCGAGACGATCTCGACGACGCCGCCGGGGAGCCCGAGGTCGTCGGATCCGCGAGTCGTGTGCAGCATGGCGTACGCGATCGGATCGGAGTCGGCGGACGCGAGGAAGAGCGCGCCGCCCAGGGCGAGCAGCCGTTCGTACCAGCTGCGTCGGATGTCCCATGACGGATTCAGGTCGTCGAGCAACCTTGCGTAGTTGGCGACCGCACGATTGTGCTCGTACAGCGCGAACCACAAATGCTCGACCTCGCCCAGTCGTGCTGGATCGTGCAGTGGTCCCTCGACCGACACCGTCGACATCGCATGCTCCTTCCGCCTCGCGCCGCCAACACGAGGCTCGCCGCCGTTGCTGCTTCGCGCACGGCGATCACACCTCTGTGTCGGCGCATCGTCCCGAAGCCCTGCGGCTGTGTCCGCTCACTCGGCGAGCGATCGCGCGCTCTTGAGGACGCACAGGGAACTCCTAAGTGCGCGTCACAGCACGTGTTCCGCCGGGCCACAGCAACGAGCCAGACCGCTCACCGACAAGTCGGGCATCGAGCGCGCGACCGACCGCAATGCACGGGTCCGCGTGTTACGGGTCACCTACTGGTGTTGCTGCGGACCGATCGACACGAACGTCGGCGGTGTGATTCCCGAGCGCCGCGACGTGACTGTCGAGCATTCATGACGGCGGACGGGTGCACCGTCGTCGTACGGCCCGTCACCGGCGCCGGCTGTAGCCCATAACCACCATTCAGTTCTCAGCCAGGACTCAGAGTACATACAACGCACGATCAGCCGACGATCTCCACCTACGTTGAGCAGGCGTTTTCAACACGTTCGCACTAGGACGTGTTCGGAACGGGGCGTATCCTTCGCGACGTCTCTGGTGAAGGTGCACGGCGGGGGGTGTCGATGCGAACGGGTGGGCGCCGGCGCGCAGTCGTGATTGCCGCGTGCACCGTCTCCGCGTTGGGCTTCCTGTCCGTCACCGGGCCGGCCCCCGCTTCGTCCTCGGCCGCGCGGACCTCGACCACGCGTCCGCCCACGCGCAAACGGCGAGAGAGGTCACCGGCTGCGTTTGTCGGGAATCCGATCCGAGCGCAGTGGCAGCTTCCGCCAACCGCGAGCATGGGCGAGTCGCTGCCCGCGTACCTGTCGCTGAGATCGACGGAGCCGCTACACGACCTCTCGATCCATGTCAGCGGCGACGGCGGGGGTGCGAACCTCGGCACTGCCCACGTCCCGCAGACCGTCGGATCGTCCCCGAGCTGGGCGACGCTCGACCTTGACGTGAACAACCCGGGCACCGGTACCTTCGACGCGCGGATCACCGCGCATGACGCGGCGAACCGGAGCGTCACCGCATCGGAGAGCTTCTCGTACGCGACGGCGGCCCGGACGGTCACGCTCTCGACCTCCGGCCTGGCCGACGCCGAGCTGCAGGCGCTCTCGCTGCGGCGAGAATCAATGAGCACGAGCGCCTACGCGCGCGCGGCGAGCGTGCTGACGACCGGCAAAGCGCAACAGGCTGCCGCCGTCGAGCACGCGATCACGGATGCGAGTCCCGTCGACATGACGACGGTCACCGGTCAAATCCGGTACACCGATGTCAACGGCCAGACCCATCCGGCGCGCGAGATCGACGTCGACATCCTCGACGACACCGGCGTCGCGGGTGGGGCCCGCGCGGGGTGTGCGACCACGGACGCCAACGGCGACTTCAGCGCCACGGTCGCGACCGCGCGCACCGACGGGACGCCTCGGAAGCTCTATTTGCGGGCGTGGGCACAGTCGGTACTCCCGGCGGTGGTGCCGAACAATCCGTGCGCATGGCGGACTCAGAACGGCGGAACTGGCACCGGCTTCGTCGTCGTCGACCCCGCGACCAACCAGAACCAGAGCGTCACATCGAGCACTGTCGTGAACGCGACCACCGGTTCGGTCACCATGCCGACCCTTGTGATCGGGGCGTCGAACGCCGCTTCGACATCGTTCGACGTGGCCGACGCGATGGTGACCGGCGACGACTATCTCAACAAGTATCGAGGAAACCCGTACGGATTCCTCGCAGTGGACTACCCGTGGACGAAGCTCGACAGCGATGGTGATCCCCAGATGTACTTCAACGCGCCGACGACGATCGTCGTGCCGGCCGGTGAGCAGTTCAACTGGGACTCGATGCTGCACGAGTTCGGCCACTATGTCGGTTTCAATCTGAACATCGACACGTCGGGCGGCGGGGCGCACGGCTTCTCGCAGAACGACGCGTCGGTGTGCCAGCAATCGAAGGGTCCGTGCAATCCGCTCGGGAAGAAGGCCGGGCTCGCGCAGGCGTGGAGCGAGGGATTCGCGACCTTCTTCTCGCTCATGGCACAGAACGTGATGAACGTCGCGGCGTTGAACATCCCCGACGCCGGCGACGCGAGCTACGACGACCACCAGGTGCACCTGGACGACATCCAAATGGGCGTCGACAACGCATCGCTCGACGGACAACTCCCGGCGAAGGGAGAGGACGACGAGCTCAGCGTGGTGAGAGCCTTGTGGCACATCTACACGGATTCGAGTCTCGGTCTCTCCGACGCCGGAATCCTCAACGGTCTGCACACAGCCGGTGCGAGCACGCTCTCGGCCGCGGTACCGGCACTGCTCGATGCAGCCGGCGCGACGCCGTTCGACGCGTCGAAGCCACTCGACTCGCAAGCCGAGAAGAAGACGGACACCGTGGCGTGCGTTCTCACGGGACAGGCCGTTTCACCGGAGATCACCGATCCGCCGTCCGTGTCGACGGCCGGCTCTGCGTATCCGCCCACCATCAGCTGGAACCCGAACGGAGCGGGGCCGCTCAATCCGCTCGAACAATTCCAAGTGCAGTTCTGGAGCGCGGACTGGACGCAACTGCTGTTCACCTCACCGCCGACGACCGACAACTTCTACGCGCCGGCGCCGGCGCAGTGGCACTCGCTTCTCTCGATCACCGAGAACGGGAATCCGATCTCCGCCTATCACGTGGCCGTCGTCGGAACGAGCACCGATCCGCCCTCGACCGGCCCGTACCGCAGTTGTGCGATCACGCTGAACGCGCCGGAAACGCCGGCTGAGCTGAAAGGGCCGGGGCCGAGTGGGGGCGACTTGACCGGGCAGTCGGTCGGCATCTCCCGGGACGGAAGCGACGCGATCGTCGGCTCGCCTGGCACGTGCGACGGATACGGCGCGACCGATGCCTGCGACCTGTCGTCGATCGGCTTTTGGTCGTACGACGCCACGACCGCCGCGTGGAAGCAGCTCGCCTCGTTCGATCAGGAACAGTTGGGTATTACCGGTTGCGGACCCGGCGATTGCTCCGAAGCGGTGTCGGTCGGCACCAGCGTCGCGATGTCGGGTGACGGTCTGACCGCCGCGGCCACCGTCGCCATCGATCCGACGTACACGCCGGGCGACAGTGACGGTCCGTGGTCGATCGCGGTCGTGACCTTCGCCAAGGAGAACGGCACCTGGGTGCTCACCGGCGAACCCGGTCCGAACGGCGAAGACGGCGTCATCGACAATGGCATCGACCAATCGACGCTCTCGCTCGTCTACCACGTTCCGCTCGAGTCGGTCGCGCTCGACAACACCGGTGACGAACTGCTCGTCGGTGATCCGTACCACACCAACGATCTCAACCTGTTGTCGACCGCAGAGAACCCGAAAAACAGTCAAGGTATCGTCGACGTCTTCTCGAGTGCGGGGCACGGAGACCCCAGCGGCTTCCGTTCGACGAGCACGATCGCGGACCCGACCGTCGACCCGTTCCTCAGCGACGAGGCATCCTGCACCAACCCCGACGCCGACTGCACGAATTGGGACGAACACTTCGCGCTGCCGATCGCCGTCTCCGGTGACGGCAAGACCGTAGCGATCTCCGATACTGCCGAGTACTACACGCGAGCTGCGAGCTACAACATCTTCGAGACGGTCGACGTCTTCCACGGCACCGGCACCGGCGCCGCTCGGAGTTGGGGAATGCCTACGGCGCTCAACGGCAGCGACGTCAACACGGTCTACTCGGTACCGCTTGGCGGTGGTTTCGAGTGCAACGGCGTGCCGTGCACGGGTCCCGACGATTTCGGCGCGGCGCTCACGAACTCGGACACGCCACCCGGCTCTGGCATCGCGATCTCCGACGACGGCAGCACCG
>DATJAA010000080.1:0-10346 GCA_035516815.1 Acidimicrobiia bacterium
TTCTTCGGTGGCCCGCTCGATCGTCGCGATCTCGCGACGGTGGAGGAGCAGCTTGCGGCGGCGAACCGGATCGAGCTCGCCGCGCGAGAACTCGTATGGGGAGATGTGCATGCCGTACAACCAGACCTCGCCGTCCTCGACGCGCGCGAACGCGTCCTGCAGGTTCGCGCGCCCGTTGCGGATCGACTTCACCTCGGCGCCCTTGAGCATCACGCCGCACTCGAACGAGTCGAGCACGAAGTAGTCGTGTCGCGCCTTGCGGTTCGTGATGGCGACCTGATCGCCGCGGCGGGACATCGGCATGCGACGGTAGTGCAGACTGTCGAAGTGCCCGAGCCTCCGGCCGCGAGCTGGTTCCAACAGTCCCGATACGGGATGTTCGTGCACGCCAACATCGCGACGGTGCCGGCGTTCGCACCGATGCACGAGTACGCCGACTGGTATTGGGGCTTTCTCGAACCAAAGCCGGACATCGTGCTGCACCCGACGTGTCCGATGCCGGAGGTCGTCGCTTGGCATCGTGAGCGCTACGGCGACCAGCCCTTCGACGCCTTCATCTCGGAACTGACCTTCGATCGGTTCGATCCCGACGCGTACGCACAACTCCTCGACGACGCCGGAATGCGCTATCTCGTCCACGTCACGAAGCACCACGACGGCTACTGCTGGTGGGACACCGCCTACACGGATCGCAACTCCGTCGCGCTCGGACCGCACCGCGACGTGGTGGGCGAGTTGGCGGACGCGGTCCGGCACAGGGGTCATCAGTTCGGCTGCTACTACTCGCTGCTCGACTGGAGTCATCCGGACTATCCCGACCAGACGCGGTATGTCGACGGGTTCATGCGGCCGCAGCTGCGCGAGCTGGTCGAGCGTTACGAGCCCGCGGTGTTGTGGGGCGACGGGCATTGGGGACATGCCGGTGGCTACTGGCGGGCCGATGCGATCCTCGACGAGGCGCGCGCGTACGCGTCGAATCACGGATTCGAGATCGTGTGCAACGACCGCTTCTTTGCATCTTCGCCCGACTTCGTGACGTTCGAGTACGACGTCCCCGCGATCGCGCCCGATCGGAAATGGGAGGTCTGTCGAGGCCTCGGCTCGTCGTTTTGTGTGAACCGAAACGAGCGCGCGGCCGACTTCCTCACCGGCCCGGAGATCGTTGCCATGCTCGTCGAGACCGTTGCCAAGGGCGGCAATCTCTTGTTGAACGTCGGGCCGAACGCCGACGGCGCCATTCCCGAGGACCAGGCGCGTACGCTACGCGAGGCCGGGCGTTGGATCCGCGAGCATGCGGAAGCGATCCATGGTTCGACCGTCTTCGACGACCCGGGGACGGGCGCGCACTGGTTCACGCGCACCGACGACGTCGTGAACGCGTTCGACCTCGCATCGCAGCCGCAGCCTCATTTCGCCAGCCTGGAAGACGTCGCGAGCGTGCGTACGCCGGCCGGCGAGGAGCTCGCGTTCGCGACGGACGGCGACGGGATCACGGTCGACGCCCGGGCCCTGGATCGCGATGCGTTCGGAACGCGCTACTGCGTGTCGTTCCATTCGCCGCGAAGCCGCGCCCGGGTGCGAGACGCCGGCGGTCCGGACGGTGTACTCGCCGCGCAGCTGACGGCTGCCAAACCCGGCGACGTTGTCCATGTCGCCGCCGGGCGGTACGCGGCCGAGGAATTCCCCGTCGTGGTGCCGGCGGGCGTCACCCTGCGCGGGGTCGGCGCGGCACGCGTGACGATCGACGCGGGCGGGCGGGTCGCCGTTGTCCTCGGAGGCGAGGGGGCGACGCTCGAGGGCGTCACGGTCACTGGAGGCGCACCCGGATACATGATGATCCCGCCGACGTGTGTTACCGGGCAGGGCGCCGATCGCCTGACCGTGCGCGACTGCCACGTGGAGTCGATCGGGATCGCGGGCGGGCGTGGCCATGTCGTTACGGGGAACGTCGTCGCGGGCGGCAAGGTCTGGCTGATGGGGGCCACGGAATGCGAGGTGCGCGCGAATTACCAACACGGGTTGCGGTGGGGCGCGGGTATCGAGTTGCAGGGAGGCGAACTTCACGTCGTCGCGGAGAACGAGCTCCGCGACGACCTGTGCGCGATCAGGTTGGCGGGCACGACCGGCGCGCGTGTCGAGCGCAATCGATACGAGACCCGGTGGTTCGGCATCCATCTTGTCGATGCCCACGATTCGTTGCTCTACCGCAACCGCGCCGTGCGGACGATGCGCGCGATCGGCATCGAGGGCGGAGCGGGGAACCGGGTGGAGAAACAGATCGCCGAGACGTGCGACAGCGGTGCAGTCGTCGAGGGCGGCGCGAGGAGCACGCTGCTCGTCGACTCCTGGTTCCACGACTGCCGGGTCGGCGTGTTCCTCTGGGGCGCCGACGCCACGACGCTGGAAAACGTGGCGGTGAGCGATCCCCGTGAGCACGCGGTCGTCACCGATCGGCCGGTCGAGCTTTCCGGGAACGATCTCGGCGGCGACGTCTGGGTCGGCTCCGCGTAGTGTCGGGCGCGATGGAACACATGCTGGTCGCGCTCTGGGCGCCGTCGTCGGTGAACACCGCGTCGCTGCTCGACTCGTGGGTGCCGATCGCGCTCGCCGACGACAGCGTCCGCACGTGCACGATCAGCTTCGCCGACGCCGACCAGGGTCGATTCCCGGGGCCGCCGTGCGACGCACTGATCGCGCTGGGGCTGGCGCGTGCCCAGGACCTCGACGATCTGCCCGCGCGTCACGAGCTCTACGCCGTCGCTCGAGAGGTCAACGTTTTTCGCGTCGACCCCCGACGCGTCCTCACCTGGGATCGCACTTGGCCCGACGGTGAGTACGCACCCGGGATCAAGTATGTGTCGTTCGTGCGGCGCGCCCAGGAACTCAGTCACGGCCAATTCGTCCGCCACTGGACCGAGACACACGCACCGCTGGCCCGCGAGCACCACGTCGGCCTCGCGGACTACACGCAGAACATCGTGCGCAGCGCGTTCACGCCCGGCGGGGCGGGCATCGACGGAATTGCCGAGCTCCGTTTTCGGACCCGGGCCGACTTCGAGGAGCGTTTCTACGACTCTGATGCCGGCAAGGCGATCATTCGAGACGATGTCAAACGGTTCATTGGGCGGAGTGGGATCTCACCCACCCTCATGCGCGAGCTCCCACTCCGCACCGTGCCGTCGTAGTCCGACTCCTTGGCTACGCGGCGAACTAGAACGTCTGGTCGATGTTGGTCTGACCCTGTGCCTCGAGCAACTGCAGCAGCTCGTCGGTGCTCGACGTCGACGACGTGGACGATGATCCAGTTGTCGCGGTCGGGTCCGTGCTCGCCGCCACGGGCGCGGCACCGCCGCCGTGGTGGTGATGCCCTCCGTGCTTGTGGTTGGCGATGCGACTGGCGATGTTCGTCAACTGCGCGTCGGACAAGGATTGACCATTGTTCGTGCTGGTCTGTTGCAGGCCCTGCTTGATCGCGTTCACGAGATCGGTCTGCGAGATGCCCTTCTGCGATGCGAGTGCACTGAGGCTTGTGCCTCCGGTGTTCAGCTCGGACATCAGCTGATCGCTGCTCTCGCCGAACAACTGCGCGACAGGAGCGAGCGCTTGCTGCATACGGGTCTGAAATGACGTCGGGTCGATCGACTGGCTCGCCGTCGGCGCGCCGATTGGGTTGATGGTCATGACGGCCTCCCTTGGGTTCTTGGCCATGACACCCATCGGTCCTTTTGCGGCCGAGTTGGAGTACCTCATGAAAGCCCTATCGAACGCCCAGGCGTTTCTCAGCGCGCGAGGCCCAGCACGCGCGCTGTGTCGACACTGCTTGCCACGTTCCGTCCCACACTGCGACACAGCTGTGCCGCCGCTGTGGTCTGGTCGACATTCGACGGGCCCGTGTCCCAGTCCTCGAGACCGACTCGCAGGTGGCCGCCGCGTTGCAGGGCCGCGCTCGCGATCGGAGTCTCCAGCAGCGAGCCCCCCAGTACGGCCACAGCCCAGGCAATGTCGGCATCGCCGAGCATCGCGAGATAGAGATCGAGGGCTTCGAGGATCGGTGGCGCGCCCCACAGGGGCTCGCCACCCCCGAGGTAGCCGCCCGCGGAGAAGTAGAACTTCACGAGTGTGCCGCGGGGCAACGCGCCCGCGTCGTAGTAGGCGCGCACAACGCGCATGAATCCGGGTTCGAAGATCGCGATACTCGGGCCCAGACCCCGCGCGCGGCACGTGTTCATCTTGTACGCGATTTCGGCGAACGTGTTCGTGTACACGTAGTCGCTGTTCGGCGGTAGGCCGTTTGATCCGGTGCCGCCCAGATTCACCGAGCCCGTGTCGACGAAGCCGGCCCGGACGAGGCCCATGTCGTCGAGCAGCTCTACGTGCCCGTAGCGCTCCGCGATCGTTCGCCCGACGCCGGTCGTCGGATAACAGACCACACCGGGAAACCGCTCGACGACCGGTCGGAACGCGGTCGCGTACTGCTCTGCCGCCTCGGCCGGCGGCACGACGATGTTCGGCGCGTGGGTGTGGATCACCGTCGCACCGGCCTCGACGCACGCGATCGCGTCCTCCGATTGCTCTTGCGAGCTCGCCGGAACTCGGGGGTTGCGTGCTTGCGTCGTCACGCCGTTGAGCGCGGCCTCGATGATCACCGGAGCGTCTTTCGCGGTCATGTGTATAGCGTGACACGGGTGCGTACCCGGATCACAGAGCTTCTCGGCATCGAGCACCCGATCATCCAGGCGCCCATGGGTTACATCGCCCGGGCGCAACTCGCGTCGGCCGTGTCGAACGCCGGCGGGATGGGGATCATCGAGACGTCGTCCGGGCAGCTCGACGACGTACGCATCGAGATCGCGAAGATGCGCGAGCTGACCGACAAGCCGTTCGGTGTCAACATCGCGCAGCTCTTCGTGCGCGATCCTTCGATCGTCGACTTCGTCGCCGAGAACGGGGTCTCCTTCGTAACGACCTCCGCCGGCGATCCGACCAAGTTCACGAGCGCGCTGAAATCGGCGGGTCTCACGGTCTTTCACGTCGTGCCCTCGCTGCGCGGGGCCCTGAAGGCGGTCGACGCGGGAGTCGACGGTCTCGTCGTCGAAGGGAACGAGGGCGGCGGCTTCAAAGCGCCTACCGGAGCGTCGACGCTCGTCCTTCTCCCGCTGATCGCGTCGCGCGTCGACGTTCCGATCGTGGCGGCCGGCGGGGTCTGCGATGGACGCTCGATGGCGGCGACCTTCGTGCTCGGGGCGGAGGGCGTCCAGATGGGGACGCGTATGGTCAGCGCGGCCGAATCCCCGGTCCACGACAACTGGAAGCAGCTGATCTGCTCCTCGAACGAGGGTGACACGCTCTTGCTGAACCGGCATTCACCGCCGGCATTTCGCGTGTTGCGCACGACCTTCAGCGAGGCGGCCGAACAGGAAGACCGCGCGGTGATCCCGAGCCTCGAAGCGGTTCACGACCTGTACTTCGGCGGCAACCTGGAGGCTTCTTTCGCCTTCAGCGGTCAGGTCGCCGGTCGTATCGACGAGGTCCTGCCCGTCGCGCGCATCGTCCGCGAGACCGTCGCCGAGTGCGAGGCAGTGCTTCGGGACGTCGGCTCGCGCTACTAGCTCTGCGACTGGAGCACGCGCAGCACGCCATCATGCGTGCCCCACGGCGAGTTCGCGATGGCCTGCGCGACGGCGACGGCGCTGTTCCCCGCGCGAAGGGCGTCGAGGATGTTCGTGTACCGGCCGTTCGTCAGGGCGTCGACGTTGGCGTCGATCCCGTCCTGATACGACGCGTAATTCTTGACGCCCACACTGTTGAATTGGCTCTCGCCCGCGAATCCGCTCTGTGTCGTCGCGAGCGGATTGAACGAGGCCTTCGTCCCTTCCGCTTGCTCCCATGCGGTGATCGCACGCACGTTCTCCGATGTGATCGGCATCTGCAGCTTGGTGAGGAAGTCGCGTGCCCAGCCGACGGGATCGACTCCGGCCCGGTTCAACGTCCCCGAGCTCGTCGGCACGGACGGATCCGTGGTCGCGGGCCCTTGTGCCTGCGCGAGCGCGGCCGCGAATGTTCCGCTGCTGTCGGTCGACGGGTCCTCGGAGTCGACTGCGGTCGGCCCGGTGGCCGAGGCGCCGAGGACGCCACCGGCGGGCTGCACGCCGAACTGGCTCAGGATCTGCTGAATGCGCGCCTCGACCCCGGCGATACCGTCCATCGCGGCTTGATCGGCGGGTCCGGCGGACATTTGAGGGCTTTCCGGTCGATCTCCGGGCCGACCGGCCTCGCCGGGCGCGTCACCAACCTCGCCGGCGGGGGCAGTTACGACAGCTAGCCCCGGCCGAACCCGAACAGCTCCTGGCCGACCTTGCGCATCTGGATCTCTTCGGAACCTTCGGTGATCCGGTAGCGGCGATGATGGCGGTAGATGTGCTCGAACGGCATGTGACGGCTGTAGCCGACGCCACCGCACGTTTGCATCGCTCGATCGGCCGCGTCGCATGCCAACCGATTCGCGCGGTAGTTGCACATCGCGACGAGGTGCGTCACCTCCATGTGGTGACGCCGGTCGAGGGACCACGCCGTGAACCGTACGAGCTGGCGCAACATCGCGGCTTCGGTGTGCAGTTCCACGAGCGGGAACTGGATGCCCTGGTTGCGCGACAGCGGCTTGCCCCAGGTGACCCGCGCGTTCGCGTACGCGACCGCCTCGTTGATACAGAACTGCGCGGCGCCGAGCGATGACGCGGCTTGCCGGATCCGGTTCTCGTGGACGAAGTGCTGCGCGAGCTCGAGGCCGCGGCCCTCGGCGCCGAAGACGGCCGATGCAGGAACCCGCACGTCACGCATCGTCACCTCGGCGTGGTCGGTCGGCATGTTGAACGTCCACCAGAAGAAGTCGACACTGAAGCCGGGCGCGTCGGTCGGAACGAGAAAGGCCGTGATGCCGAACGGAGAACCATCGTCGCCCGAAGTCCGGGCGAAGACGATGTCGTGCGTCGCGTGATGCAGCCCCGAGTTGAACCGTTTGCGTCCGTTGACGATCCATTCGTCGCCGTCGGCGATCGCCGTGGTTTCCAGGTACGTGGCGTCGGAGCCGTGGTTCGGCTCGGTCAGGCCGAATGCGAGCCGCCGCGTCCCGTCGAGAAAGCCGGGCATCCATTCGGCCCGCTGTTCGGGCGTACCGAAGTCGCGCATCATCAACACGGTGGGAAAGTTGCCGACGATCGAGCTCTCGTTCTGCAGGTCGTTGTGGAGTCCGAGGCCCTTGGTCGCGAGGTGCTCCCGGATGATCGCCATCTCGAGGTTGCCCGCGTCGTGCCCGCCGTACTCGGCCGGCAGCGCCCAACGCAGCCATCCGGCCGCGTCGGCGCGGTGGCGCATCTCCCGCAGAAGATCCTCCCAGTCCGCACGCGGCACACCGCCCGCTTCGAAGTCGGTGCGGGCGTACTCACGGCGGTGGTCGAAGAAGCGGATGTTGTCGTCCTGCTGTTCGAGGGGACGGATCTCACGCTCGATGAACTCGTCTATCGCGGCGAGGGTTGCGGCGATCTCCGCGGGAATCTCGAAGTCCACGTGCCCTCCTCAGGGCTGGAGTACGACCTTGATCGCACCATGAGCGCGGTCGCCCGCGACGGCGAACGCGTGGGCCGCGTCCTCGAGCGCAAAGCGATGCGTGACGAGTGCGGCGGCGATCTCGGGGTGGGCGTCCGCGATCGTCACCGCGGTGTCGAACTCGCGCTGACCGTGTGCCTCCCCGTACACGAAGGCCGGAACAATGGACACCTCGCGCATCTGGGCGTTCAGGAACGAGATCGGGATCGGCTCCCATGTCGTCGAGACGAGCCCGATGCGCCCGCCGCGGCGGCATGCGTGCACGGCGTTGTCGAATCCCGACGAGGTTCCCGCCGCCTCGAACACGATGTCGCAGTCGCGCGGCGCGCCGTGGGCGAGGCCGAGCATCTCCGCGGCGCGTCGCTGCGCATCGTGACGGCAGACGATGGTCACCTCGGCGCCGAGATGGCGCGCGACCGCGCCGCTCGACAACCCGATCGTCCCCGCACCGATGACCCCGACTCGCATGCCGGCCACCACGCCGGCC
This sequence comes from Acidimicrobiia bacterium, assembly GCA_035516815.1. Classification (GTDB taxonomy): domain Bacteria; phylum Actinomycetota; class Acidimicrobiia; order IMCC26256; family PALSA-610; genus PALSA-610. The sequence continues at coordinate 8,090 of DATJAA010000080.1, forward strand.
CGGTTGCAGGCATGCAATGAAACCGCGAGTGGTTCGACGAGCGACGCGTCGGCCGCGCCGACACCTTTCGGCAAGGGGACGATGCACGACTCGGGCACGACGACTTGCTCGGCCATGCCGCCGTCGGTGAAGACGCCCAGCATGGTCGCGGTGGCGTCGCGGCACAGCTCCAGCCGTCCCGCCTTGCAGTGCTCGCAGGATCCGCACGGTACGAACGGATGGATCGCGACCTCGGTGCCGTCGTCGAGCACGCCGGCGATCTCGTGCCCGAGCGTGCTCGCCGCTAGTCCGGTGCGGACCATCTCGAGATCCGAGCCGCAGATGCCCGCGGCGCGGACGTGAACGCGCGTGCCGGGACCTTCGGGAAAGGGAACGTCGACGACGCGGATCCCGGCTTCGGTATTGCGCACGGCTCGCATGGCCGCATTCTCGCACCGCTAGTCTGCGGCCCGTTCTCGCAGCACTGGAGGGGCAATGCCGACATCGGGTTCGATCCTTGGTAACCCGGTACTTCGCAAGGAAGACCCTGGGATCCTCGAAGGAACGACCCAGTATTACGACGACCTGGCGGTGCCCGGGCTCCTGCACACCGCGTTCGTGCGGTCGACCGTGGCGCACGCCGGAATCGTGTCGATCGACACCGCCGACGCGAAGGGGATGCCCGGCGTCGTCGCGGTGTACACGGCGGCGGATTTCGCGCTCCCGACCGTCCACGGCTTCGTGATGCTGCCCGCGACGATGAATCGTCCGCCTCTCGCGCAGGACAAGGTGCGATTCGTCGGCGACATCGTAGCGATGGTCGTCGCGCAATCGAAGGCCGACGCGATGGACGCGGCCGAGACCGTGATCGTCGACTACGACGAGCTCCCGGCCCTCGCCACCGTCGAGGCCGCACTCGCCGACGGCGCGCCGGTCATCCATCCCGATCAGGGATCGAACGTCGCCAACACGATGGGTACCGGTCCGGTCGACGGCGTGCTCGACGACGCCGATGTCGTGGTGCGGCAGCGGATCGTCAACCAGCGGGTCGCGCCCGTACCCATGGAGCCGGGCGGGATCGTCGCGGTACCCGGTGAGCCCGCGGGGGGTCTGTCGATTTGGGTCGCGTCACAAGGCCCGCACGGCGTCCGCGACGAGATTGCGATGCTGCTCGGGCTCGATCCCGCGTCCTTGCATGCCCGCAACGCCGCGGTGGGCGGAGGCTTCGGTGCGAAGCAGGGTATGACGGTCGAGCACCTGCTCGTCGCCAAGGCGGCACTCACGCTCGGCCGGCCCGTGAAGTGGACCGAGACCCGCTCCGAGAACATGGTGGCGATGTGGCACGGCCGAGGCATGGTCCACGATGTCGAGCTCGGTCTGAAGCGTGACGGCACCATCACCGGCCTCAAGGTGTTCACGAACGCGGAGGCCGGTGCGTACGCGGCGATCGGCGCGTTCCTGCCGTTCTTCACACAGATGATGGCAACGAACGTCTACGTCGTGCCGAAGGTCGAGTTCAACTGGCAGGCCGTGATCACGAATACCACTCCGGTAGCGGCGTACCGGGGCGCCGGGCGGCCCGAGGCGATCCACATGATGGAGCGCATCCTCGACATGGCCGCCGATGAGCTCGACATCGATCCGGTCGCGATCCGTCGCAAGAACTTCATTCAGCCCGACGCGTTCCCGTACATGCCGAACACGGGCCTCGGCGCGACGTACGACACCGGTGAGTACGGCAAGGCGCTCGATGCGGTGCTCGAGCACGCCGACTACGAGGCGTTGCGCGCGGAACAGCGGGCGCGCCGCGAGCGCGGCGATCGTGTGCTCATGGGTATTGGCGTCGCGTCGTACCTCGAGATCAGCGCGCCGATGGTGCTGACCAAAGAGTTCGGCTCGGTCGAGATCGAAGTCGACGGAACGGTCACCGCGCGGGTCGGAACGAGCGCGCACGGCCAGGGCCACGAGACGGCCTTTTCGCAGATCGTCGCGTCGACGCTCGGCGTTCCGTTCGAGAACGTGCGGGTGCTCCATTCCGACACCGACGAGGTTCCGCGCGGTGGCGGAACCGGCGGCTCGCGTTCGGGACAGATCGGCGGCAGTGCGTTACTGGTCGCAAGCCAAGAGGTGCTCGCGCAGGCGAAGCGGCTCGCCGCTCACCTGCTCGAGGCGAATCCCGACGACATCGTCGTCGGCGACGGCGGCCTCGAAGTCGCCGGTGTTCCCGCGAGCAAGCTCGCGTGGGCCGATCTCGCTGCTGCCGCGGCGGATCCGGCGC
>DATJAA010000081.1:0-3282 GCA_035516815.1 Acidimicrobiia bacterium
GGTGCTCCAACCGGCGCGCCGCGATGGCCTTCCATTCTTTGACACCGGCCGCGCCCAGAATGCCGTGAATCTCGTCGAGGGCGAGTCCCGCGTCTTGGAGCATCCCGATGAACACGAGACGCCGGAGCGTCTCGTTCCGGTAGCGACGCTGTCCCGACGTGCGCGCGTCGGCGGCGAGCAAGCCTCGTCGTTCGTAATAGCGGATCGTCGAGGTCGAGACGTGGGCGCGGCGGCCGACCTCGCCGATCGTGAGCAACCGTTCGGGCATGCACACACACTTGACTTGAACCCGGATTCAACTGTCAAGGTGTAAGCATGACCGAGACGGGCGCCGTCCCCAACCATCACGCGCACCATCAAAGCTTCTCTGGTCCGGCCGGGCTGATCGCTGCGCTCAGCATGGCCGTCGGCCGGGAGAGCGACGCTCGCTTGGCCGCACGACTCGGCCATCTCGGTCCCGGTGACGCCGTGGTGGACATCGGTTGCGGGCCGGGCGTCGCGGCACGGCACGCGGCACACCTCGGTGCCAGCGTGACCGGCGTCGATCCCGCGCCCATCATGTTGCGGGTCGCACGTCTCCTCTCGCGACGCGTGCCCGACCTGCATTACCTCCAGGGGACCGCCGAGGCCTTGCCGATCGCGGACGCCTCCGCGACGATTGCGTGGTCGATCGCGACGGTGCACCACTGGATCGACGTAGACATCGGGCTCGAAGAGGCACGCCGCGTGCTCGAGCCGTCCGGTCGCCTCGTTGCCATCGAACGGCAGGCACAGCCCGGCGCTCGCGGCCACGCGAGTCACGGCTGGACCGATGCCCAGGCCGAGGCTTTCGCCGACCGCTGCCGCGAACACGGGTTCCTCGACCCACAGGTCGATCACGACACGACCGGGCGCCGATCAACGGTCAGCGTCACCGCGACCAAGCCCTGAACACCCCGCGACCACGCACGCACACGGGGATCCCGGCGACTGTCGGACGGTCGAGTCGATCGCGCGAGGCTTGCGACCAGATGGCGAAGGACGCAGCGCACGGTCCGGTCGAGGGCGAGGGTTCGGCGACGGCGGCGCGAGCGAGCGACGGCGCGTCACCGCGCGAGATCGGCGTCAAGACCCGGACCGGTGCTCCGCGCAAGTCACTGCGAGCGGGGATCGGGAGGCTCGTGCGAGCCATCCGCGACGGCGATGAGGCGATGGTGGAGAGCGCGGTTGTCTCGTTGAGTCAGTCGCGGCGGCTGTTCGCTCCCCTCGCGTTCCTCGTCGGAGCGTTCATCATGTTGTTCGACGGATTGAAGCTGCTCGTCCTGAACTGGCGGCTCACCCTCGTGCAGGTCCTGCCCGCGATGTGGATCTGGCTAGCGACGTTCGACCTGAAAGCGCACATCCTCCATGGGCGAGGGTTCCACCACCTGAACGGAGGCGTGCTCGTTGCCGCAGTCGTGCTGATCATGGTGATCACCGCCGCGAGCTTCTACCTCAACGCTGTCTTCGCGTTCGCGATCGCGGCGCCGCCACCACCGAGAATCCGCCCGGCCTTCGGCCAAGTGCGTGACCACACGTCGATCGTGATCGGCTCGGGTGTGTTCGTCGGCCTCGCACTCGGAGTCTCCACAATGGTGCTCAGCCGCTGGGGAACCCGCTGGTTCGGCCTCGCGACCGGCATCGTGATCGGCATCATGATGTTCTGTTATGTCGCGGTTCCGACCCGTATTCTCGGGATCAAGAAGACTTCCGACTATTCGCGCCGCGACAAGCTCGCCGCGAGCGCGATGGGTGGGACGGTCGGCGCGATCATCTGCACCCCTCCCTATGTCATCGCCCGGATCGGGATCCTGATGCTCGGCTCTAAGGCCCTGTTCGTCCCGGGCCTGTTCGTCCTGACCTTCGGCGTCACGGTGCAGGCCGGTGCAACCGGCTCCGTCAAGGCACTCAAGATGAGCTCCAAGATCATTGCCGCGCGCCGCGCCGAACCTCAACGATCTGACGCCGACCGGCCCAACCCCTAGCCATGAATTCCTTCGACCGAGGGTTGCGCACGGGTGCGTGCGTCAGGTCGTGAGTTGTTCGAGGTTGTGGATCGCCGGACCCATGTTGGTGACGAGCGAGCTGAAGGCTTTCTGGACTTGCGGGTCGTCGAGGTGGTCAGCGGCGCCGCGTGCAGGGTTGAGGCGACACTTGTCGGTCCATGCTCCGATGTCGGGTTCGGCGCCGCGGGCCATCAGGCCGGTCATGCCCGCGAAAGCGATTTGAAGGATGTCTGATGCTTCACCAGTGAACGTGACCGGAGGGCAGAGTTCGTTCTTGCGGTTCACGCCTCGGTCGGAGGCTTCGACGGCCGCGATCGTCGCGGCGCTCCAGGGTACGATGCCGATCGTGACGTATTGCATTGTGATGCGGTCGTGGTCGAACACCGGACGGGGTTCGACGGGCCGTACGCCGGCGGCGGTGCAATCGACGTAGACCTGGTCGGGATCGGCGGGCAATTCGGTGTTGTCGAACGCGATCCGTTGTGTGCCGATCCGGCGGACGCGGCCGAGCCTGACGATGTTGTCGATCTGCCGCAAGGAGTCCAGTTCGAGCCGGCTGAGCGTGGCGCCGCGGAACACTTCGGGCTGCACGCTCGGATCAATCCGGAGCATGATGCCGTCGGCTTCGAGTCTTTCGGTGAAGTTGCGTGGCCCGTCGCAGTTGGCGGCGTGTTCGACGAATCCGGCTTGGAGTTGCATGTAGGACGCGACGAGGTCGAGTGGTTGCATGTATGTGCGGCTGAAGAACCATCCGTCTCGGGGGCGTATCCACCGGATCCGGTTTGCATCGACGCCCGCGTCGAGCAGCCAGTTACAAGTGTCCATCGCAGTCTTTCCTGCGCCGATGATGGTGAATCCGCTCGCGGGTTCACCCATATCGACCAGGTCGTTCGGGGGCAGCATCCGGACGTCGGGATCGATCACGAACCCGGGCGTGTGCCGCGACGGTATCGACGACTCGACGTAGGTCGCGTCGACGACTCTGCGACGTACGCGCACCGTTGTCGGGACACCGGTGAGCAGCGACACGAATCGGTGGCCGTCCGTGTCCGCGCCGCGGTAGTCGCACATGGCAAAGAACCGGACGCGGCCCGACGCAGCCAAGTCCTCTTCCAGAACCCGGTTGAAGTACTCGACGATCTCCGCCGCGGTAGCGCGCTCGTAGAAGCCCGCATTCGGTCCCTGGTCGTCGACACGGTTCTGCCCCAACACACGGGAGTTGACCCCGTAGTAGGCCGACGGCTGGTGTAACCGCACG
>DATJAA010000082.1:0-11540 GCA_035516815.1 Acidimicrobiia bacterium
GTTCTGACCCGTCTGTCGGAAGAGCGTGATTCGGGTGCGCGAGCCTGCTTGAATGCGCGCGATGCGGATCACCGGGTTTCGTTCAACCGCGTTCGTAACGAGCCTTGTGCTCGGCGTCGCGAGCGCGGGAGCCGTCGCCCGCGCGGATGTCAGCCCGATCAACCCGAACAACCGTCCGACACCGCTCGTAGGCGTCGCCAACGGCCAGGTGCCGATGTCGCGCCTCGTGCACGTTGCCCCGAACTGCATCGCGGCACGCGCGGCCGGGCCGAGCTTGGCGCGAATCTTCGCGATGGCACGCGAGGCGAGGGTCGGGCTCGGCGCCGACCAGTGCTACCGGCCGCTCTCGCAAGAGGTGCAGTTCGCCGACCAGGCCAACCAGCCCGGTAACAATCCCGCGTGCGTAGCTACCGTCGGCCGCAGCGCGAGCGGCGCGCCGGTCGGCCACTCTAATCACGGCTGGGGCAAGGCGGTCGATCTCACCGACGGCGCGGGCAACTCGTTGACGTTTGCGAGTCCCGGATACGCGTTCATGAAGCAGGTCGCGGGATCACTCGGTTGGAATCACCCGGCGTTCGCCGAGCCGGGCGGGAGCACGTGCCCCGAGCCGTGGCATTGGGAGTGGGTGGGCGACGGCGGCACTCTCGGCGCGTCACCGCGTCCGGGTGACGCGGTCGCATTGCTGCCGAGCGCGAACGACGCGGGTTACGCGGTGGTCGACGGTCTCGGTGGGCTCGCCCCGCACGGCAATTTCGTCAATCGAGGCTCGGCGGCCACGACGCTGATCTCTTGGGTGATCGTCGGCGCCAGTGGTACCCGCGACCGGGGCGGGTACTGGATGGTCGGCGCCGACGGCGGCGTCTTCACGTTCGGAGACGCGCACTTCTACGGCTCCACCGGGGCGCTGCACCTGAAGCAACCCGTGAACGCGATCGCGCCGACGCGCTCGGGCAAGGGCTACTGGCTCCTCGCCTGGGATGGCGGCGTGTTCGCCTTCGGAGACGCGCACTTCTACGGCTCCACCGGCGCGATACACCTGAACGCCCCCGTCGACGGCATGGCGCCGACACCGACCGGGAGCGGTTACTGGCTCGTTGCCAGTGACGGCGGGATCTTCAGCTTCGGCGACGCGCACTTCTACGGCTCGACGGGCAACATCCATCTGAATTCACCGATCGTCGCTATCGCACCTACGAAGACCGGCAAGGGCTACTGGATGGTCGCGAGCGACGGCGGGATCTTCAGCTTCGGCGATGCGCGCTTCCACGGCAGCCTCGCCCCGTTCCATCTGCTGTCTCCGACGGTCTCGATAGTGCCGTCGCGCACGGGTAAGGGGTACTGGCTCACGACTGCCGACGGCCGCGTCTACGGCTTCGGCGACGCGCACCCCGAACCCTGACCGCAGCGGGCCGACGCGGCGACCGCCGGGTCAGTCGCGCGCGCTTGGCGGTGTGTGCACGACGGGAAGCCGTCGAGGTCCGTGCTCGAAGTACGTCGGCACCTGCTCGAACACGAACCCGGGCTCGAGCCGGAGCGCGCCCTCCCCGAAGCGGTCGAGCACCGTCTGCACGCCGATTCGTGCGACGGTTCGCGCGAGGGTGGCGCCGGGGCACACGTGCGCGCCGTAGCCGAAGGTGAGGTGCTGGTCGGCGTTCTCACGGTCGAGGCGGAATTCGTCGGGGTCGTCGAAGACGCGCTCGTCGCGATTCGCGGACGCGGCGCCCACCACGACACGTTCGCCGGCATGAACCGGGCACCCGGCGATCTCGGTCTCGCGCACGCAACCGCGAGCCAGGAAGAGCAGCGGGGGAGTCAGTCGGAGGCTCTCCTCGATCGCCACCGCCAGGGCGTGGGGGTCTCGGCGCATCGCGCGTTCGAGCTCCGGTCGGCTCATCAGCGCGTACAAGAGGTTGCCGAGCAGCTGGCTCGTGGTCGTGAGGCCGCCGGTGATGAGGTTGCGCACGAGCGCACGTAACTGTTGGGGCGGCAACGGTTCGTCGTCGACTTCGAGCCGGATGAGCCGCGCGAGCACGTCGTCGCGGTCCTCGCCCGCGGCGAGTTGCTCGGACCGTTCGGCGATACGCGCGTCGATGTAGCCCGCGAACTCGGGAAAGGCCGCCGCGAAGCCCACCCCGCGCTCGGTGCGATTGAGCGCCGGAAAAGTGCTCTCCATCAATTCTTTTGCCCAGCGCGCGAGCTGGTCAGACTCCGCAGAGTCGAACCCGAGCAGGTGTACGGTCACGCGATTCGGGAGCACGGTTGTATACGAGGCGACGAAGTCGAAGCGGTCGTGCGCAAGCGCGTCGATCAGCGACGCGGCGCTCGCCTCGATGAAGGGCTCGGCTGCCAGTACCACCTTCGGCGTCATCGCCGTCAGGATGACGCGCCGAACGGATGTGTGCCGCGGCGGATCGAGCTCGCCGAGCAGCCGATCCTCGAGCGGAATCTCCACGCCGGGTGCCTTCATGCCGGAGGCATTGGAGAACGTCGCAGTGTCGCGGAGCACGGCGCGCGCTTCGGCGTAACGCGTGACGTAGCGGAGGTCGTTCGCGACGGTGACGAGCGCAGCCTCGTCCCGCAAGCACTGCAATTCGACCCACGCGTCGCGCGAGCGAGTGGCATCGAAGGGGTCGAACACGGCGGCATGCTAGCTGCGGCCGGTCGCGAGCGAGCGCGCGGTCGCGGGCGTATCGCGCCCTCATGACCGGTTCACGAGATGTCGATGACTGGCCGGTCGACGGCGGCATGCGGAGCAGGGGTGGGCCGGGACATCGACGCGTCAAGGCCGGCCGGATCGGCGTCGCGGCGTTGGTCGTCGCAGTGGCGTTCGCCTCCGGTGCGGTGCTGGTTTCCGCGGGTACCGCGCGCTCATGGTTCCCCAACCGATGGGATCCGCGGATCGCACCGATCGCGGCCGAGGTCGCCCGGCTCCGCGGCCTCGACTTCGAGCATCCGGTTCCGATCCGGTACCTGATGCCGCAAGCCTTCGAGAAACAACTCGGCGCTGATCAGCCCGACGTTTCGGACCGCGCCGACGCGCAGCGTCAGGAAGGAGTATTCCGGGCGCTCGGCTTCATCGGCGGGCGGGTCGACCTCCTCCAATCGGAAGAGGCCTCGCAGTCGTCCGGAACACTCGCGTTCTACGACGTCGACGCGAAGAGGATTTTCGTCCGGGGAACGACGCTCGACGTCGAGCATCGGGTGACCATCGCGCACGAGCTCACTCACGTGTTGCAGGATCAGCACTTCAATCTGCTGAAGCTGCAGAAGCGCGCGGTCGCGTCCGACTCGGGCGACGCGGCATCCTTCAAAGCGCTCGTCGAGGGCGACGCAGTCCGGATCCAAGAGGCGTACCTCGCCCACCTCTCACAGGCTGATCGCGCCGAGTACGACCGCGAGGACAAGGCCGAAGGTGAACGCATCGGCAAGGAGACGGCGTCAGTCCCGGAGATCGTCGACGTGCTGACGAGCGCGCCCTACTCGCTCGGGCCCTTGTCGGTCCGGGTGATCTTCGATACCGGCGGGAACGCGGCCGTCAACAAGGCCCTGACCGGTGCCGTGCCCTCGTCGGCGGTGTTCGTCGATGCGGGCGACGTCACCCCCGCGACTCCGGTAGCGGACCCTGCGCCACCGCCCGGCGGTGTGCGGCTCGGCCGGCCGGAGGCGTTCGGTCCGTTCGAGCTCTATCTGACGCTTTCCGCTCGCATCGATCCCGAACGCGCGCTCGAGGCGGCCGACGCGGTCGACGGCGGCAGGGCGACGACGTTCCGCAGCAACGGAACGATCTGTTACAAGGCCTCGGTCGATCCGCGATCGCAGCCGGCCAAGGAGTTCGTCCGACAGGCCGTGCGCGCGTGGGCCCGGGGGCGGTCGCGGACCACCGTCGACGACTCGGGCGACCTGGTCAGCTTCACGGCTTGCGATCCCGGCCGCGCGGCGCCCAACCCGTCTTCGCGGGGAATGCAGCGGGCCATCCAGCTCCTCGGCTTGCGCACCGGGATCACCCTGGCGGCCGCCCAAGACGGTCGCGACGCGGAGTTCGCGCGCTGCGTCGGTCGGGTCTTCCTCGAGACGCCGGGCGCGGCCACGCTCGCGTTGCGGGTCGGCAACGCGCAGCCGACCGCTGCGCAAGAGACGCAGCTGCGATCGGCCGCGGCGCGCAGCGGGGAGGCATGCCGCGACGATTCCGATTCCGGACTCCGCTGACGGGCAGATCAGGCCGTCCCGAGGTTCCGCGTTACCGTGCTGGCCGTATCAGCACAGCACAGGGGGCGACATGGTCGACGATCAAGATATTGCGGGTCTCGATCCGTACCAGCTGATGGCAGACGAAGCCGCGCGCATCGATACGTTCTTCGCGGCGGCCGGGCCCGCCTATTGGAGCGAGCCGACGCGCTGCGAGGGCTGGACCAACCGGGATCTCCTTGCACACCTGGCGGCGTGCGAGGACTACAACCGGGCCTGTCTCGACGGTACGGTCCCGCAGTTCCTCGCAGACATCGGCACCAAAGGCGCGGTCGATCTCGCCTCCGCCAACGAGATCGGGATACGGGAGCTCGACCCGCAGTCGGTAGAGCAGGTCCTCGAGCTGTGGCGGGCGCGTGTCCGAGAGACGCGCGAGGGCCTCCAGGCCCGTGACGGCGGCGACATCGACAGCAGCGTCGGCGCATACCCGGCCCGATGGCAGGCGTTCCATCTTGCCTTCGAGCTCGCGACGCACGCCGACGATGCCGGCGTGCCGGTGACGGCGGAGGAAGCCGCCGGCCGGATCGACTGGCAAGCACGGTTCGGGCGCTTCGCGATCAAGGAGTTGAAGCCCGATCTCACGATCGAGTCGAGCGGCGGTCGGACGCGCGTGAAGGGCGACGGCTTCGAGGCCGACCTCCCGGACGAGGAGTTCGTACAAGCGGTCGCGGCGCGTCTCCCCGCCGACTCGGGCATCGAAGCGGAAACGGCCGCAATGCTGTCGGCGACGCCGTGAGCCTCCGCGATGCGCGTATCCTCGTCACGGGCGCCACCGGACAGGTTGCGCTCCCGCTCGCGCTCGGCCTCGCCGCAGAGAACGATGTCGTCGCGCTCGCGCGATTCAAGAACTTGGCACTCCGGCAGCGCCTCGAGGCGGCGGGGGTGCAGTGCATCTCCGTCGATCTGGCCCGTGACTGTATCGACGGCGTGCCCGACGACGTCGACTACGTGTGCAACTTCGCAGTCGTCAAGAGCAACCGGTGGGACACCGACCTGGCCGGCAACGCCGAGGCAGCCGGGCTGCTCATGGCGCACTGTCGCCGAGCCCGCGCGTTCCTGCACTGTTCGTCGACGGGGGTCTACGAGGCGGCGGTCGGGAGGCCCCAACTCGAGTCGGACGCGCTCGGCGACAACCACCGCGTGATGATGCCCACATACAGCATTTCGAAGATCGCGGCCGAGGCAGTGGTGCGGACCACTTGCCGTATCTTCGAGGTGCCGACAACGATCGCGCGTCTCAACGTTCCCTACGGCGACGGTGGCGGCTGGCCGGCGTTTCACCTTGCCCTGATGCGGGCGGGTCGGCCGGTTCCAGTGCATCCGGACGGTCCGAGCCGCTTCAACCCGATCCACGACGACGACATCCTCGCGACCCTTCCCGCGATGCTGGAGGCGGCCACGGTGCCCGCGACGATCGTGAACTGGGGAGGCGACGACGAGACGAGCATCGAAGAGTGGTGCGAGTTCATGGCGGGACTGGTCGGGATCGAGGCCCGCTTCGAGCGCACCGAGGCAACCATCGGTGGGATCCCGACCGACAACACCAAGCGCATCGCCCTCGCCGGACCGACGAAGGTCGGCTGGAGAGACGGGATGCGCCGGATGGTGGAGGCTCAGGCGTCGGGGCGGCCGTCGGGCGCGTAGGTGCCCCCGCTGCGCCAGTACTCGCCCCCGGCTCGGGAGAGAAACCCGTCGTCGACGAGGTACCGGCGCAGCGCGGCCGTGTCGGGATGCAGCCCCTCGAGGATGAGGTTCACCGTCGTTTCGGGGTAGCGCCGGCCCGGTTCGAACCGCTGCACGGCCCAGTCGAGTACGACGAGCCGCTTCGAATGCACGGTCGGGATCGAGACGAGCTTTCCGTCGTGGACAAAGGCGCGCAGCACCCGGGCGACGTCGGGCGGTTCCCCGCCGTGCTCGTCCGCCGCGGGGACCTGCTCGGCCTCGCTCCGAGCGGCCAGCGCGAAGGCCTCGGCGAGAAGATGGAGGGTCCCGTCGTCGCCCCGAAGCACCAGGCCGGCGTCGACCAGCCGCTGAACCGCGCGCCCGGCGGCCTTGCTCTCGAGGTGCGCCGTACGCTGCGCGGAGCGGATGTCGGTCGCACCGAGCACCAGCGCCGCCACGACGGCGCGGCGGTCGTCGTCGGCGAGCAGGCCCACGAGCTCCCGCGCGGAGAAGGGTGACGTCGCCACGCCAACTAGCGTCGCGCGGCACGAGGTTGGGGCGCCGCGCGTTCCGCCAGTTCCGCCAGCACATCCCGACGAGGAGCCGGGCGTGGAAGAACTCGATCTGACCGGCGTGGAGCGGGTCCTCGCGGTCATGGCGCATCCCGACGACGTCGACTTCGGCTGGGCCGGGTCGGTCGCGGTGATGACGGACGCCGGCGTCGACGTGGTGTATTGCCTCGTCACCGACGGTGACGCGGGCGGATCCGAGACCGGCATCCCCCGCGAGGAGATGGCGGCGCTCCGGCGTGACGAGCAGCGCGCCGCGGCCGCGGTCGTCGGCGTCCACGAGTTGCACTTCCTCGGCTATCCCGACGGCCGGGTCGAGCCGACGCTCGAGCTCCGCCGCGACCTCACGCGGGTGCTCCGTGCCGTGCGGCCCAACCGCGTGCTGGCGCAGTCGCCCGACCGCATCCTCGACCGCATCTACGCGAGCCATCCGGACCATCTCGCGGCGGGTGAGGCGACCATCTCTGCGGTGTACCCGGACGCCCGCAACCGTTGGGCGCACCCGGAGCTCTCCGACGAAGGGCTCGAGCCCTGGACCGTCGACGAGCTGTGGATGGGCATCGGGCGCGAGCCCGCGACGCACTTCATCGACATCACCACGGCGGTCGACCGGAAGATCGCCGCACTCATGAGCCACAAGAGCCAGCTTCCCGACCCGGAAGCGACCGGGGCGATGGTGAGAAGCTGGACGGGTGCGACGGCGCAGATGGCCGGCCTTCCGGATGGCCGGTCCGCCGAAGCCGTGAGAGTGGTGAACACACGATGACCCAGTACGAGACCAAGGCCGAGCTCGCGCACCCGCTCGACATGCTCACCGGGGACGAGGTGACGCGCGCCGTCGACCTGTTGCGCGACAGCGGCCGCATCGGCGACGACGCGCTGTTCGCGAGCATCGTGTTGCACGAGCCGGCGAAGGCCGCGCTCGCGGAGTGGAAGCCCGGCGATCCGGTCGAGCGCCGCGTGCGCGCCACCATCGTACCCGGACCTGAATGTGTCGTCGTCGAAGCAGTTGTCGACGTCGGTGCCGGTGTCATCGAGTCTTGGGAGGAGGTCTCCGGAGTTCGCCCGACCTTGCTCATGCACGAGGCGGCGCATGCGATCGGGACGATTCGCGCCAACCCCGAGTACCTCGCCGCGCTCGCGCGCCGAGGGATCACCGCCGAGATGATCGATCGAGTGCAGATCGATCCGTGGCCCGCCGGAGTGTTCGGCTACGAGTGCGAGGACGGACGGCGGATCTCTCGGTGCATCTCGTTCCTTCGCGACGACCAGACCGACAACGGGTACGCGCGGCCGATCGAGGGCCTGATCGTGCACTTCGACAACGGGCGCAACGAGGTGCTCGAGGTGATCGACTACGGCGTCACCCCGCTGCCGCCCAACCGCGCGAGCTACCTCGCCGCCGACCAGCCCCGTATGCGCACCGACTTGAGGCCGCTCTCCATTACGCAGCCCGAGGGTCCGAGTTTCGCCGTCGAGGGCAATCTCGTGCGTTGGCAGAAGTGGCAGCTCCGCATCGCGTTCGATCCCTTCGAAGGGCTCGTGTTGCATCAGGTCGCGTACAACGACGATGACGGACGGCTGCGGCCGATCCTCCATCGCGCCTCGATCAGCGAGATGGTCGTCCCCTACGGCGACCCGAACCCGGTACAAGGTTGGAAGAACGCATTCGACGCGGGCGAGTGGGGCCTGGGCCGGATGACCCAGTCGTTGCGTCTCGGGTGCGACTGCCTCGGCGAGATCCGGTACTTCGACGCGACGCTCGCGGACGAGCACGGCAAGCCGTGGGTGATCGAGAACGCGATCTGTATGCACGAAGAGGACTACGGGATCCTGTGGAAGCACGTCGACCTCTGGGGCGGGACCAGCGAGGTGCGCCGCAGCCGTCGCCTGGTGGTCAGCTTCATTTCAACCGTCGGCAACTACGAGTACGGCTTCTTCTGGTACTTCTATCTCGATGGCAACATCCAGCTCGAGGTCAAGCTGACAGGCATCGTGTCCCCGATGGCGATCGAGCCCGGTTCCACCCCGGAATACGCGAACGTGATCGCAGAGGGAATCGCGGCCCCGCATCACCAACACATGTTCAACGCCCGCCTCGATTTCGACGTCGACGGAGAAACCAACGAGATCTACGAGGTCGACGCGGAGCGCATGCCGCCGGGCCCAGAGAATCCCTGGCTGAACGCGTTCCGAGCGAAGTCCACGCGTCTCGGTACCGAGCTGAGCGCGCGGCGCGACGTCGATCCCCGCGTCTCGCGCACGTGGCGAATCGTGAACCCGAGCGCGCGCAACGGGCTCGGCCAGCCGACCGCGTACAAGCTCGTTCCGACGATGTCGACTCCGACGCTGCTGGCGCACCCCGAGTCGTCGGTGGGGAAGCGAGCCACCTTCGCCCAGCACAACCTCTGGGTCACGCCCTACGCACCCGACGAGCGTCGCGCCGCGGGCGAGTACCCGAATCAGCATCCGGGAGGCGACGGTTTGCCCCGGTGGACGGCGCAGGATCGCTCCGTCGCGAACACCGATCTCGTCGTCTGGTACTCGTTCGGTGTCACGCACTTCGTCCGACCGGAGGACTGGCCGGTCATGCCGGTCGAGTACACCGGGTTCACGTTGATGCCGTTCGGTTTCTTCGACCGCAATCCCGCCCTCGACGTTCCGCCGTCCGAGGGCGAACACTGCACTTCGTGACCAAGGTTCTCGTTACCAACGACGACGGGATCGAGTCGTCCGGACTGCACGTGCTCGCGGCCGCGCTCGACGCCGCCGGCTACGACACGACGGTCGTCGCGCCCGACCGCGATCGCAGCGGCATCGGTGCCGCGATCGGGCTCGTCCACGCCGACCAGCACCTCGACGTCGAGAAGGTCGAGATGCCGGGCTGCGAGGGGATCCCGGCCTACGCGATCGACGGCCCGCCGGGCCTCTGCGTGTGCGCGGCGCGCCTCGGCGCGTTCGGGGAGCCGCCGGACATCGTCGTGTCGGGCGTCAACCCCGGTTGCAACACCGGGCGAGCAATCCTGCATTCGGGGACGGTGGGTGCAGCGCTCACGGCGCAGAGTTTCGGGTGCTCGGCGCTCGCGGTGAGCGTCGGGGCGGCCGAGGCGTGGCGTTTCGACACGGCGGCGCGCGTCGCGATCGAGGTGCTGCCGATGCTGCTCGACGCCCCGCCTCGCAGCGTGCTCAACCTGAATGTGCCCGGCCTCGACTACGACGCCGTGCGCGGGGTCCGGTGGGCGCGGCTGGCCGCGTTCGGCTCGGTGCGAGCCGCGATCGCAGGTTCGGGCGACGGTGGCGTGCAGATCGAGCTGCGCACGACCGGAGTCTCGCCGCCCCCCGATTCCGATCAAGGATTGGTCGACGCGGGCTTCGCCGCGCTGACGACGATCATCGGCGTCGCCGAGGCGTGGCCTACAGAGCAGACCGGTGCGGGCGACGTCTCGTCCGATGTCGTGCCGGGCGCGCGCGTCGAGCCCGTGCACGCGGTGCCCGATGCCTCGGCCCCGCGATCGCTCCACCGTCCCCTGCATGCGACGCCGACCCCGAAAGACTGACCCCAAGACCCCGCCAACAGTTTGGGAGGTGACTCACGGCTGGGTGGCGTGAGCGTGCCAACTGTTGGGAGTGGTTGGTGGTTGCTCGGGCACGGTGTGACAGGCGAACGGTCGATGCGGGATGCTGGGCACATGGGAACCTGGTCGCGAGACGAGCTGCAACGAGCACACGACAACTACGTCGCCGTCGCGCAGGAAGCGGGCCGTACGAACGACTGGCGGGCCTGGGCCGAGACGTTCACCGAGGACGCGACGTACATCGAGCATCACTACGGCACGATGGAGGGGCGCGCTCGCATCTACGAGTGGATCTCCGAGACGATGGCCGAATGGCCGAACTCCGAGATGAAGGAGTTTCCACACGATTGGTGTGTGTGCGACGAGGAGCGCGGCTGGTGGATCTGCCAGATCGAGAACCGCTTCCGCGATCCCGGTGATGGCAAGACCTATCAGGCGTACAACCTCACGGTGTTGAAGTACGCCGGCAACATGCAGTTCTCCTCCGAGGAGGATGCGTACAACCCGGCGAACTTCGCGCCCGTCGTCCGGGCGTGGATCGACGCCGAACGGCGGGCCGAGAAGGGCTGAAAACGCCCACTTCGTGCGCCGGACGGGCACCAAGGGTCCCGGCGCGCCGACGGCACGTGAGCCGGAACGAACGCAGCCGCCTGGTACCATGAACGTTCGCTTGGCGTCCCGTTTTCACAGGTTCTGACGCCGGCTCCTCGATCATGGAGTGGCATGGCGTTCAAAGTCGGTGACCGGGTCGTGTACCCCCATCACGGTGCCGCCGTGATCGAGCGCAAGGAGATGCGGGAGGCGTTCGGGGAGAAGACGGAGTATCTCGTGCTCCGGGTCGCGAACGGCGATCTCACCCTTGCCGTCCCGTCGAACAAGGCCGAAGACGTCGGCATGCGCCCGCCTATCTCGGTCGAGGACATCGACGACCTCTTCCAGTTGCTGTCGAAGAAGGACGTCCGCGAGCCGACCAACTGGAGTCGTCGGTTCAAGAACCACCAGGAGAAGCTGAAGAGCGGCGACGTGTACCAGGTCGCCGAGGTGGTGCGGAACCTCGCCCTGCGCGAGGTCACCAAGGGCCTGTCGGCCGGCGAGAAGGCGATGCTCGTTCGGGCCCGCGGGATCCTGGTCTCCGAGCTGAGCTTCGCGCTCAACGTCTCGGAAGAAGAGGCGCTCGAGAAGCTCGAGCAGCAGCTCGCGTAGCTACCGATCGAACACCGTCACGCACTCGACGTGCGGGGTGTGCGCGAAGAGGTCGACGAGCGTGACCGACGTCAGCGTGCAACCCGCCGCGACGAGTAGTCCGACGTCGCGGGCCAACGAAGCCGCGTCACAGGAGACGAGAACGACCCGCTCCGGATCGCACGCGAGCACGGAGCGCGCGCCGTCGCGTCCGAGTCCTGTCCGGCTCGGGTCGGCGATCACGACGTCGACCTTCGTTCCTCGCCATTTTCCTACGTCGCTGCGCACGACGCGCGCGGGATGACCG
>DATJAA010000083.1:0-3483 GCA_035516815.1 Acidimicrobiia bacterium
GCGCTCGTCGACGGGGTCTCGGGCGTCGACGTCGCGACGCTGTTGTTCGACCCGAGCCCCGACTACAAGACGCCGCTCGTTCCGGAGTGGGCACCTGAACCCGCGCCAACGCCTTCGCAGCTCCTGCTCGACACGCTCTGCGAGCGGCTGACCGTGCCCTCGGAGATCGTGCGCTCGATCCGCTCGATGCTGCGCGGGCCGCGGCGCGCGCTCGAGCGATTTCACGAGACCGCGCAGTCGATGAGCACGATAGTGACCCGCGATGCGATCGCGCCGCGCACTTCGCTGAACGTGCGCACCGGTCGCCATCGGCGCTTCGCGGTCGCGCGCGTTCCGTTGCCGGACGTCATAGAGATCCGCCGGCAGCTCGGCGGGACGGTGAACGACGTGCTGCTCGCGGGGGTCTCGGGCGGGCTGCGCCGGCTGTTCCTGCATCGCGCCGACGCGACCGAGGACTTACACCTGCGCGTGTTGTGCCCGGTGTCGGTGCGCGCGGACGAGCAGCGCGGTTCCCTCGGGAACAAGGTGTCCGCAATGTTCGTCAACCTGCCGGTCGACAACCGTCCGGCGCTGGAGCGCCTCAGCGCCATCACGGCACAGACGGCGGATCTGAAGGAACGGCGTCAAGCCGTTGGTGCGGAGATGCTGCTCGGCATGACCGACTACGTCGCGCCGACGCTCATGAGTCTCGCGGCGCGCGCGGTGCATCGCCAGCCGTTCTTCAACCTGATCGTCACGAACGTTCCCGGGCCGCAGATCCCGCTCTACATGATGGGCGCGCGGCTTCTCGAGGCATTCCCGATCGTGCCGTTGACGCGGAACACGTCGATCGTGGTGGGGATCTTGTCGTACGACGGCACGTTGCATTTCGGTTTGTGGGGCGACCGTGACGCGGCCGCCGACATCGAGGTGTTGGCGGACGGCATCGACGACGCCTTTGCCGAGTTGCTCAAGCTGGCCCAAGAGCGGGGGGAGTCATGACACTGGTCTGGGAACACGATGCATGGGAGCTGGCCGAGTCGGTGCGCGCAGGTGAGCGACGTTCTACCGACCTCCTCGCTGTGTTCATCGAGCGCATCGAAAAGCTCAACCCCGATCTGAACGCGTTCTGCTATCTCGATCTGGACGGCGCGCGCGCCCGCGCCGAGTCGATCGACGCGGCGGTCGCGCGCGGCGAGGATCCCGGACCCTGGGCGGGAGTGCCCATGGGCGTCAAGGAGCTCGTCTCGGTCGCCGGCTGGCCCGACACGCACGCCTCGATGCTCTATCGCGACACGATCGGATTGCACGACGACACCGAGCCCGCGCGGCTGAAGGCGGCCGGCGCGGTGCTCGTCGGGCTGACGACGTCGCCCGAGTTCGGCTCGACCAACTGGACGCGTACCTACCTGCACGGCACCACCCGCAATCCCTGGAACCCCGAACGCACGCCCGGCGGATCGTCGGGAGGTTCAGCGGCGGCTGTCGCGTCGGGGATGATGCCGATCTGCACGGGTAGCGACGGTGGCGGGTCGATCCGCATCCCTTCGTCGTACAGCGGACTCTTCGGGTTCAAGGTGAGCTTCGGGCGTGTCGGATCAGCCGGCAATTTCGACAGCGGGCTCACGTCGGTACCCGGTCCGATCTGCCGGTCGGTCCGCGACGCGGCGCGCTATGTCGACGCGATCGCCGGCCCGACGAACAGCGACCCGACGTCGCTGCCGCGCCCGGCCCGATCGTACGAGGACGCCGTGATCTCCGGGCGGGCCATCGAAGCACTCCGCGGCAAGCGGGCCGCGTGGTCGTCGACACTCGGATTCGCGGTCTGCGAGCCGGAGGTCGAAAAGCTCGCCCACGAGGCCGCGCTTGCGCTGTGTGCCGAAGCCGGAATCGAACTGGTCGACGCCGACGTGCGGTTGCCGCGTCCCGGCGGCGCGTGGGGATTGATCTCGTCGGTCGACACCGCTGCGAACCACCTCGAGGCCGCGCGCGACCGATGGGACGAGATCACCCCGGTCTCCCGAGCGGGACTGCAGAGCATCGATCGACTGACCGGTGAGCAGCTGATGCGCGCGCTGCGCCGCCGTTTCGAATTGCTCGCAGCGATCGGCGCGTTGTTCGACGAGGTCGACTTGTTGCTGACGCCGACGACTGCGACGACCGCATTCGTCGCGGAAGGTCCGCCGCCCCTGGAGATCGCCGGTCAGAAGGTCGGCGGCATGGGCTCGGTGCCGTTTACCGCGCCCTTCAACATCTCCGGCATGCCGGGGGTCAGTATCCCGGTGGGCGCGGCCTCCGACGGGCTACCGGTCGGGTTGCAAGCGGTCGGTCGCCGCGACGACGAGGAAGCCGTTCTGGCGTGCGGCGCGGTCGCCGAGGCCAGCCGGCCGTGGCCCAAGTTCGCGCCGATGGCGTACGCCTGACGACCGACGGGAGCGGCGCGGGCGCGGGATACCCTGCCCGTCATGACCGACACACAACCGCGCGCGCGTCCTCCGCGGCAGGAACAGGAGCCCGCGTCGGAGGAGGTCACGGAAGTCGCGCCCGGTGTCCTGCGCATGCAGTTGCCGATCTGGATGCCCGGCCTGGGGCACGTGAACATGTACGGACTCGCCGACGAGCGGGGAATCGCGGTCGTCGATCCCGGGTTGCCGGGTCCGCAGTCGTGGAAGGCTTTGAAGCAGCGGCTGAAGACTGCGGGATACCGCGTCAAGGACGTGCACACGGTCGTCGTGACCCACTCGCATCCCGACCACTTCGGCGGCGCCGGACGGATCGCGCGTGAGGCGGGCGCGAGGTTGATCACGCACCACGCCTTCTCGACGTGGACCGTCAAGGGACCGACGCCGCAACGCGCGCTCTCCGAGGGCGAGGCGCGTCGAGTCGAGATGGAGGCCGCCGCATACGCGCAGTCGGTCGACATTCCGCCCGACGAGCTTCCGACGATCGACGAACCCGATGTCGTGCGCGACGACACCGACGAGACGGAATCGACGTCGAGTCCCTGGGGTGCCAAGACGCCGTGGGGGACGACGAATCAGGGACCTCCCTTGAAGCGCCGGCTGATGATCAAGGCGCTACGCGTGCTCTTCACCCCGCCCGAGCCGACGGACCGTGTCCATCACGGCGAGCGCGTGCGCCTCGGTGGCCGCGAGTGGTTCGTCGTCCACACTCCCGGGCACACGGTCGACCACGTTTGCCTGTGGGACCCAGAGGTCGGGACGTTGCTCACCGGCGATCACGTGCTCCCGTCGATCACTCCGCACGTTTCGGGCGTCCGCAAAGCCGACTCGCTGAAGTCGTATCTCGCGACGCTCGATCTCGTTGCCCGCTTGCAGGGCGTGCAGGTCGGGTTGCCGGCGCACGGACACCCGTTCTCCGACGTCGCCGGCCGCGTCGAGGCGATCAAGGAGCATCACGCCGAGCGCATGGAATTGCTACGGCGCGCGGGCCTGGCGCTCGGGCCTGCGACGGTGGTCGCGTTGTCACACGAAGTCTTTCCCA
>DATJAA010000084.1:0-6022 GCA_035516815.1 Acidimicrobiia bacterium
CACACGACGCGGTCGCGAAGCGCATCTTCAACGCCGCGCTTGCAATCCGGTGGAGTGCGTAGATGACCTGGCGCCTTTCGATCGAGCACATCACGAGCTATGAGTACGAAGGAGAGGTTCTCGCCTCGTACAACGAGGCAAGGATGAGCCCGGCGCGCGACGCGACGCAGACGGTGCTCGAGCATCGCGTCGACGTCCGGCCGAATGTTCCCGTCATGGCGCATGTCGACTACTGGGGAACGGACGTGCGTGCCTTCGATCTGCACGAGCCCCACGACCGCCTCATCGTGGCGGCACGATCGCTGGTCGAGACCGCGCCGGCCTCGTCCGGCTCGACCTCGTCCGGCTCGACCGACATCCAGTGGGAGGAGCTCTTGGATGCAAACGTCCGCGATCAGTTTTACGAATACCTCCATCCGTCACCCCACGTCCCGATCGACGCGTCGATTCGAGATATCGCGGCGGACGTCTCGCGCGGCCGGACACCGTCCGAGACGCTCGACGCGGTCGGAACGTGGGTCCGTGAGCACCTCGCGTACGAAGCAGGGGCAACCGACGTCTCGACGAACGCGCGGTCCGCCCTCGACCTCGGTCGGGGCGTCTGCCAGGACTTCGTCCACGTCGCGCTCTCGCTCCTGCGCGCGGCGGGTATCCCCGCCCGCTACGCCTCCGGCTACCTGCATCCCGATGCCGACGCTCCCCTCGACGACGCGGTGACGGGACAGAGCCACGCGTGGCTCGAGGCGTGGGCGGGGTCCTGGCGGCGCAACGACCCGACGAGTGGCTCCGCGGTCGGGGAACAACATGTCCTCGTCGCGCGCGGTCGCGACTATTCGGATGTCACCCCGCTGAAAGGGGTGTACAACGGTCCGCCGTCACGATCCAGCGAGGTCCGGGTCACGATTCGCCGTGTCGCCTGACGGGCCGCGGCATCCGGGCCCGATCGGCGGGGCCTCGGCCTGTTCAGCGGGCCGCCCGCCCCTCTCGGGCCCGGTCGCGACCGGGGAAGGCCCCGCCGCGTCCTACGCTGCAACGGTTGTCCGACTACGCCGATCCCGACCTCGAGACGATCGCTCCCTTGCCCGCCGGGGAGACTGACGGCGGCACCGACGGTGGGTCGCGTCCGGAAACGCCGCGCCCGTGGACGGCGCTCGTCGCGGCGCTCGCCGTCGTCGCTCTCGTCGTCGGATTCGGTGTGGCGACGATCATTCTCAACGCGAGCGATTCCGCTTCGAGCCAGTCCGCCGGTTCCGCGCCGTTCTCGCCGACGTCTCCGGCGCCCGGCTCGACCACACCTCCGTCGACTGTGCCCGCCGATCCCGACGAAGCGGTACTCCCTCGCCTGATCGTGCGTCAGCAGGACGTACCGCCGAGCGACACGGTGCGCCATCTCACCGACGGCGCCGATCTCAGCGTCGCCACGCTCGATCTCTGCAACGGAACGTTCGCGACCGAGGCCGAGCGCACGGCCCGTCGCCAGGTCGGGCTGGTCGATGCTCAAGACAATGTCCGGCTGAGCACCGAAGCGATCCTGTATCGAGACCCCGGCGTGGGAACGGCCGCATTCGGCGAACTGCGCTCCGTCGCGGCTCACTGCCCGTCGACCCCGGTGAAGAGCCCCGTTGGCGAGCCGACCGTCGCGACGAAGTTCGCCGCGGCACCCGACGCGACGTGGCCTCGAACCGCTTCGGTGGACCGTCTCGCGTACGACTTCACGTCGATCGATCCGGCCTCCGGCACCAGCTCGCGCGAGATCGCGGTGTACCTGCGCCGCGGTCGCGTCCTCATGGGGCTCTACTTTCCCGAGCCGGCCGCGCTCCCGCAGGTTCCCGTCGGCGGCCACACGACGATCCCCGAGATCGTGGCGTTCTTCGAAGCGCGCATGGCCAAGCTCCCCGCCCGCGTCGTCCAGGGCTGATCGGGAGTCCATGCCCCACTGAGCCGCGCGTCGCGTGCCGCGGCGTGCGACGATGGGGCGTGCAACGTTCGCCGGCACGCGCCCTCTGGTGTTGCATCGAGCCGTACCACGCCGTCACCTATTTCACCGAGGAGGCGCACGCGTCGTTCGAGGCGGTCGGCCTGCGCGGCTTCTGGCGTGGCTATTTCGCAGGTCGCGCCGCGCCGCTGGGCGCTGTGGGAGCGGGCGCGGTGGTCGCCACGTTCTACGGTTTCCATCCCGACTTCGTCGCGCGCTCGATTCCTGCGGTCTGGAGCATCGTCAGCCCCGAAGAGGCGATCGTCGCACGCGAGCGCGGCGCCAGTGACGCGCTGACTCGCTGCCTCGACGTGGAAACGCCCGAGATCGTCCGCGCCGCCCGGCTCGTCCTGCAAGCGACCGACGGCTGCGATCCGTTCGCGCGCGCGTTGTACGCGGCGAATCATGATCTCCCGTGGCCGCTCGAGCCGCATGTCGCGCTCTGGCACGGTTGCACGTTGCTGCGCGAGCACCGCGGTGACGGCCACATCGCCGCGCTCTACGCGGCCGACGTCGATCCATGCGAGGCGCATGTCCTGCGACTCGCTGTCTCCGGAGCCGGGCGAGACTCCATTGCGCCCTATCGTGGCTGGAGCGACGACGATTGGACGGCCGCGGCCGCGCGCCTCGCCGAACGGGGCTGGCTGGACGAAGAAGGCAAGGTGACGGCCGTGGGCACGGACGCGCATGCCGGGATCGAGGCCGACACCGATCGGATGGCCGAAGGTCCGACGCGCGCGATCGGAAAGGACGGCCTGGCCGAGCTGCTGGAGATCATGGAGCCTCTCGCGCGTCGACTCGAGGCCACGGGAACTATTCCGTTCCCGAACCCGATCGGCCTT
Source organism: Acidimicrobiia bacterium (assembly GCA_035516815.1). Taxonomy (GTDB): domain Bacteria; phylum Actinomycetota; class Acidimicrobiia; order IMCC26256; family PALSA-610; genus PALSA-610. Next base: position 2,818 of record DATJAA010000084.1, read on the forward strand.
CCCCGGGTCGACGGCTGAGTACCTGGCGCGGGCGGCTGATGATTCCCTCGACGATCGACGACGTCACGCCCGAGTGGCTCGCCGACGCGATCCGCCGGCCCGTCGCGCGGATGCTGAAGGAGCCGATCGCAGTCGGGGTCGGTCTGGTCGGCCAGCTCTTCCGGATCCGGTTCGAGGGCGACGGGTCACCGTCCACCGTGATCGTGAAGCTCGCGGCGCCGACCGAGGAAGGCCGGTTCGTGGCAACCGTGCTCAACATGTACGGACGGGAAGTCGGCTTCTACAAGGAGCTGTCGTCGCGTACTTCGATCGCGCATCCCGCGTGCTACTTCGCCGCGCACGATCCGGGCACCCAGGACACCGTGCTCGTTCTCGAGGACGTCTCGACGCGCGGCCGGGCGGGTGACCAGGTCGCGGGCTGCTCGCTCGACGAGGCCCGGTCGGCGATCCGTACCTTGGCGCGCCTACACGCGTGCTTCTGGGAGGACGAGACGCTGTCGTCCGCATCGTTCGTGCTGCGCCTGGCCGACGACCCGTACCCCGCCACGGTGGCGATGGCCTACGAGCTGGCCTGGCCGCGCGTACAGGAGCTCTTCGGGGACATGATCGACGGGCGCGTCCGAGAATTCGGCGACACGTATGCCGCCCGCATCCCGGCCCTGTTCGCCAAACTCTGCGACGGGCCCCTCGTGCTCTCACACGCCGACTGGCGACTCGACAACCTCTTCTTCGGCGGCGACGAAGTGATCGCCGTCGACTGGCAGCTCATCGAGCGTTCGGTCGCGCCGCGCGACCTCGCGTACCACGTCACGCAAAGCATCAACATCGACGATGCCGCCGGCTACGCGCAGGCGTTCGACACCTATTTGGCCGACCTGCGCGACCTCGGCATCGAGGTCGACCGCCCGTGGGCCTGGTCGGCCTACCGGTATGGCGCCGTGCTCGGGTTCGTGTATCCGGTCGTCGCAACCGGTGCGCTCACGATTGGTGGTCCTCGTCATGTCGAGCTCACGCGGGCCCTCTTCCGGCGCAGCCTCGCCGCACTCGAGTCGCTCGACGCCTTCGATCTGGCGTTTTGAGCCCGAGCGGAAATTGCCGGGCCCATCCCGTAGTCTTGTGGAGCTGTGCGTTCTCGCACGGTTCGTCTGGCGACCTCCTGGCAACGGGGTGGGTGGGAGCGGGACATACCCCTTCCGTGACCTGAGAGCCGAACCATGACCTCCTTGCTCGATCCGACCGCTTCTTCGTCACGCGCGCCGGAAGCGGCACCCAACCGGGCCGGGTTGGTTGCCGGGAGGGTGGTGACTGCGCTGCTCGTGATCAGTCCACCGGTGGCGTTGACGATCGTGGTGTTGTTGCTGTGGGGCCACGCGGTCAGCTGGGTCGACGTGATCATGGCGGCCGCCTTCTACGTCGTCACGGGACTCGGTATCGCGGTCGGATACCACCGGCTGTTCACGCACCGCAGCTTCCGGCCGGTGCGCTGGCTGAAGATCGTGCTCGCGTCGGTCGGTTCGATGGCCGTCGAAGGCTCGGTGGTCGGATGGGTGGCGACCCATCGCCGGCACCACGTCTTCAGTGACAAGCCGGGCGATCCGCACTCCCCGCACACCGTCGGCTCGGGACCGGGCGCGCAGATCCGCGGATTCCTCCACGCGCACATCGGCTGGTTGTTCACCTCCGACCCGACCTCGGCGCAGCGCTACGCGCCCGATCTGCTCGCCGACACGGACACGATGATCGTCAACCGGTTGTTCCCGCTTTTCGCGGTGGCGTCACTTGCGGCACCGTTCTTCCTCGGATGGACCATCACCGGTGCCCTCAGCGGCGCGTTGACCGCATTCGTATGGGCCGGTCTCGTGCGCATGATGCTGTTGCATCACGTCACGTGGAGCGTCAACTCGATCTGTCACATGTTCGGGAGCCAGCCGGCCTCGCAGAAGGACTCCAGCACGAACTTCGCGCCGCTCGGCGTGATCTCCTTCGGTGAGGCATGGCACAACTTCCATCACGCGTTCCCGCGCTCGGCTCGTCACGGCGCGCTCGCGGGCCAGATCGATCCGGGCGCGGCTGTCATCCGCGTGTTCGAGCGCGCCGGATGGGTGACCGATGTCCGCTGGCCGACGCCCGCGCAACTTGCCGCGTGCGGCATGGGTTGAGCGCGCGCGCGACGCGCACTTTGTAACGTGATCGGATGCGTGTATTGCTCGTCGGAGCCGGAGGTGTCGGCGCGGCGATCGCGCGTGCCGCGGCGGAATCCGAAGTCTTCGAGCGGGTCGTCGTCGCCGACATCGACCTAGCCCGCGCCGAGACCGCCGCCCAACGGTGCGCGGATGCGAGATTCGAAGCACGGGTCGTGAATGCCGCGAACGCAGGCGAGCTTGCGGATCTGGCCCGTTACGAGTCGGTCGATGTGCTGGTCAACGCGTGTGATCCGCGCCTCAATCCTTCGATTTTCGCAGCGGCCTTCGACGCCGGGTGCCACTACGTCGATATGGCGCTGACGTTGTCGGAGCCGCACCCGGAGACGCCTTACGAGCGACCGGGCGTGCTGCTCGGCGCCGGCCAGTTCGCCGTCAGGGACCGGTGGCGCGACCGCGGCCTCCTCGCGCTGGTCGGGATGGGCGTGGAGCCCGGGTTGTCCGACGTGTTCGCGCGTTACGCCGCCGATCACCTCTTTCGAGAGATCGACGAGATCGGCGTGCGCGACGGGAGCGATCTCGTGATCGACGGCTACGACTTCGCGCCGACGTTCTCGGTGTGGACGACGATCGAGGAGTGCCTCAATCCGCCCCTCGTGTGGGAGCGGGAACGAGGGTTGTACACCACCCGCCCGTTCTCGGAGCCCGAGACATTCGTGTTTCCCGAAGGTATCGGTCCGGTCGAGTGTGTGAACGTGGAGCACGAAGAGGTGTTGTTGATACCCCGAGAGGTCGCCTGCCGCCGCGTGACCTTCAAGTACGGCCTCGGTGACGAGTTCATTGACGTCTTGCGCGTGCTCGACAAGACCGGCTTGGCGTCGACGGAGCCGGTGCGCGTCGGGGGCGCGGACGTGTCGCCGCGCGATCTCGTCGCGGCCGTGCTACCGGATCCGGCGACCCTCGGCGATCGCATGCGTGGTCGCACGTGTGCCGGTACGTGGGTAACCGGCACGGGTGCCGACGGCGCGCCGCGAGAGGTGTACCTGTACCACGTGTCGGACAAT
>DATJAA010000085.1:0-3444 GCA_035516815.1 Acidimicrobiia bacterium
GCGGAACTGCACGCGCGCAACGCCGCGACGGCCGGCCCGGCGAGTCGTGATCTCGTCGGGGCCGGTGGGAGGCGCGCCGACCGGACGCGCGCGGCCGGGCCGGGCGGTCGCCGGCGCGGGGGCGGCTGTCGCACGGGTGGCGCGCGGTAGGAGGCTGTCGGGCCGGGAGAACGCGCCGGGCAGCAACGTGTCCGACGGCAAATCGCGCACGACCCGGGCCGCGATCTCGCGCGCCGACGGTGCCGCGGCCCGCGGTGCCGCCAGGCCGATCGCGCCGCGTGCCGCGCGAATGCGTTGCAGCGTCGTGGGTACCCTCACCCGCGCGTTTTCCGGGCCCGCTTGGATGGGCGCGCCGCAGCGGCGGCACATGTGCCATTCCGACGGGACGGGATACCTACAGCTCGGACATTCCATGGCGACGCTCCGGAGACCGCCAACTTCCCCCACACGGATATCGGCGCGGCCGAGCTGGATCTTCAGTCCGATCTGCCGGGCTTGCCTCAGGCGGGGCCGGTATGCGCGGGTGGCCCGAAGTACTGCACGGCGACCTCGGGCCGCGGCTGGACGAAGATGCCGTCGGCCTCGGCCGTCAGCGTGTCGCCGTCGAACATCTGGGCGCTCGACATGATCCGGCGGCCCTCGACTCGGTCCACCCAGGCGCGTACGACGATCTCACGGAACAGCGGCGTCGGCTTGCGGTAGTGGATCGTCAGCCGCGCGGTCATGCCCGGATTGCCGGATTCGATGTTCGCGATACCGAGCAACTCGTCGAACGTGCACGCCACCCAACCGCCGTGCACGAAGCCGGGCGGACCCTCGTACGCGGCACCGAAGCGACCCCGCGCCTCGATACCCCTTCGCCCGTCGGGAAGCGTGATCCCGTCCCATTCGAGACGGGGCGAGAGCGGGCTCGATTCGCCGACGACCGGCGAGCGGGGGAGGTAGTCCCCGTGGCTGCGCGGGCGGTAGCCGGCGCCTTCGTCGCGCCCGCGGCCGAGCCGGAACGCAAGCTGTTCGACCTCGCGTGCGACCGCCGACAAGGTCTCGCCTTCGACGTCTTCGACCGACATCGCCGTGTCGATGAGGGTTCGTATCGCGCGGGCGAGCGCGGCGCGGTCAGCGGTCGCGAACGCCGGGGAGTCGGGAATGCCGGGCGCGGCCTCGGACACGTAGCGTCACTTGCCCTTGAAGACGGGCGGCCGCTTCTCGCCGAACGCCTTGGGGCCTTCCTGGGCGTCCTCGCTCGCGAAGACCTCCCACCCGATCTTGTCCTGGTACTGCATCGCTTCGGCGTCGCCCATGTGCTCGGTCTCGCGCCACGCGCGCAGGATCGCCTTCGTGGAGAGCGGGGCCATCTCCGCGACCTCGGCCGCGAGTTCCTGCGCGCGCGCCAGGGCCTGCCCGTCGGGAACGACGTGACCGATGAGCCCGATCTCGCGCGCTTCGTTCGCCGGCACCGGCGGGCAGCGCAGCAGGATGTCCATCGCGAGCGTGTAGGGAATCTGGCGCGGCAACCGGCACGCCGACCCGCCCAGCGGGAACAAGCCGCGTTTCGCCTCCCACACGCCGAAGATCGCGCCCTCGCCCGCGACGCGTATGTCGGTGCCCTGCAGGATCTCACTGCCGCCGGCGACGGCATAGCCCTCGACCGCGGCGATGAGCGGCTTCGTCAAGCGGTAGTCGCGTAGCAGCGCCTTCCAGTGCGGGTTGTTGCCCCGCGCCATGACCGCTTGAACCTTCGGGTCGTCGGATTGTTGGCCCATCGACGTGAGGTCCATGCCCGAGCAGAAGTTGCCGCCCGCGCCGGCGAGGATCGCACAACGGATCTCCGGGTCGTCGTCGACGTACTCGTAGCCGAGTACGAGCCCGGCAAGCATGTCGGGGGAGAGCGCGTTCTTCTTCTCGGGACGGTTCATCGTGAAGGTCACGACCCGTCCGTCGCGTTCGATCGTGCAGTGCTTGGTGCTGATGTCGAGTCGTTCGGTCACGAGCCGAGGCTAGAACACGTTCCAGGCCGAGCGTCCAGCCACGGCTGCCATGACTCGCCCCGGACCCTTGGACCCGAAGGTGGAACGTGTTCTAGTCTGGGTCCGGCTGACGCCGATCCGGAGGGGAGCGCGGCGGTGGGATTCTGGAAGCACGCACAGGATGATCCGGGCTACGTCGCGATCGTCGATCCCGACGGCACCGAGCACGGTGCCGGTGACGTCCTGGCGCGCGCGAATCAGCTCTCGCACGCGCTGCACGAGCTCGGTCTCCGCAAGGGCGACGCGGTCGCCGCGGTGTTGCCGAACGGTGTGCACCCGTTCACGGTGTACCTCGCGGCGTTGCAGTCGGGGCTCTACTACGTGCCGATCAACTACCGCCTGAGCGCTCCGGAGATCGCGTACATCCTGCAAGACTCCGAGGCGAAGGCATTCGTGAGCCACGAGCGGTTCGCGTCCCTCGTGTCCGCGGCGGCCGAGGAAGCGAACATTCCCGCGAACGCGCGCCTGGCTCACGGGTCGGTCCCGGGGTTCCGATCCTTCGACGAAGTCGTCGATCCGCAACCCACCACGCTGCCCGCCGAGCGCGCCACCGGCGCGGCGATGCACTACACGTCGGGAACCACGGGCAAACCGAAGGGTGTGAAGCGCCCGCTCGCCGACATCGACCCCGACATGAGCGCGGAGCTCTTCACGTTCCTGCTCCAGCTCTTCGGGATCATGCCCGGCACCGGTGAGGTGCACCTCAGCACCTCGCCCAACTACCACACCGCGGTAACCACGTTCGCGGGCAACGCGCTGCACATGAAGCACACGGTCGTGTGCATGGACAAGTGGGACGCGGAGGAGACGCTGCGCTTGATCGAGCGCTACGGCTGTTCGCATACGCACATGGTCCCCACACAGTTCATCCGCATGTTGCAGCTGCCCGACGACGTCAAGCAGCGGTACGACGTCTCGGCGATGAAATGGGCCATCCATGCGGCCGCGCCCTGCCCGGTCGACACGAAGCGCAAGATGCTCGAATGGTGGGGTCCCGTCATCTGGGAGTACTACGCGGCGACGGAGGGCGGCGGCACAATCGCGCCTCCCGACGAATGGTTGAAGTACCCGGGAACCGTCGGGCACGCCTGGCCGAACTCCGAGCTCAAGATCACCGACGACGACGGCAACGTCATGCCGACCGGCGAGCCCGGCACCGTATGGATGCGCATGGGCACCGGACGCACGTTCGAATACAAAGGTGACGACGAGAAGACGATGAAGTCGCACGACTCGGAGGGATTCTTCACCGTCGGCGACGTCGGCTACCTGAACGAGGACGGCTACCTGTTCCTGTGCGACCGTAAGACGGACATGATCATCTCGGGCGGAGCCAACATCTACCCTGCTGAGATCGAGAACGTGCTGCTGTCACATCCCAAGGTGGTGGACGCCGCCGTCTTCGGAATCCCCAACG
>DATJAA010000086.1:0-2459 GCA_035516815.1 Acidimicrobiia bacterium
TCCGGGTTCCGGCTTCGGACCGGGCGGCGAGGGCTTCGTCCGGTTCGCCCTGGTCGAGAACGAGAAGCGAATCCAGCAGGCTATGCGCCAGATTCGCAAGGGCCTCACGAAGCTGGGTTGATTCGACGCGTCCGCCTCAGCCGCACAGGCCGTCGAGGCAGAACGACACGCAGAGGTCGGCCACTTCGTCGACCGGCAGGTTCGCGTCGATCAGCGTGTGCCGGGTCAGCTCCGCGACGACGCCGTGGATCGCGTGCGCGAGCAGGGCGGGGTCGCGGTCGACGATCCGGCCGTCGACGATGCCGTCCTTCAGATGACGGATCGTGTCGGAGATGGTGATCTCCCGGTTGCGGGCGAGGACGGGCGCGAACGTCTCGTCGGTGGCCGCGAACTGGATGATCGCGAAGTACTCGCGATGCTCGGCGAACCACGCGAGCGACGCACGGATCCCGAGCTCGATGCGGCGCACCGGGTCGGCCTCGTCGCCGATCGCCTGCTGCTGGCGCTTACGCAGATCGTGGTTCGACGCCTTCAACAGCTCCGTGAGGAGCTCTTCCTTCGAGGCGAAGTACCAGTAGAACACGCCCTTGCCGACCCCGAGCGCGGCCACGATGTCGGCGACCGAGGTCGGGTGATACCCGCGCTCGGCGAAGAGCCGCGCGCCGCACTCCATCAGCTGGTCGCGCCGTTCGCGACCTCTCGGAGTGAGCTTGCGCCGCATCCGGGCGAGCGTAGCGCCGCCCTTGACCGCTCGGTCAATATCCGCCCGGGACGGTCATGCGAGCGTCAACTGCTGTTCGCGCGCCCGTGACGGCCCCGGAACCGGCCCGCCACTTCGTCGGCGGAGACTGACGGTGACAGTGTCGGGGGAGACAGTTTCGAGGAGACAGTGTCGAAGGAGGACGCGATGCTCCGCCTGCTGTTCATGTTGAATCCGGCCAACCTGCTGTACGAGCTCGGGACCGGCCGTGCGATCGACAACGCGGCCCGCCAGCGCGCGGAAACGGCACGGGACCTCGCCGAGGTCGACGCACTGTGTGAGCGCCTCTGCGCGACCGCGACCGCGGGCGCGGAGTCGTCGGAGCGCGTCCGTCTCGCCGCCTGAGCACCGGGTCCGGCGCCCCTTCCCCCTCTCACGACCGGCGGGGCCCCGGCGGCGTACGCTGAGCCCGCTTGTACTGGATGGTCAAATTCTTCGTCACGCCATTCGCCCGCGTCCTGGTACGCGTCCGCGTCGAGGGCCGCGAGAACGTCCCTCGGCGTGGCCCGCTGATCCTGGCCGCGAACCACCGGTCGTTCCTCGACTCGATCTTCATCCCGCTCGTCGTCCGGCGGCGGGTGACATTCGTCGCCAAAGCCGAATACTTCGACGACGCGAAGACCGCCTGGTTCTTCCGTAGCTGCGGGCAGATTCCGATCCGGCGCGAGGGCGGGAGCGCGAGCGAGCGGGCGCTGACCTCGGCGACCGAGGTGTTGCATGCGGGCAAGGTCTTCGCGATCTACCCGGAAGGCACGCGTACTCGTGATGGGTTCCTCCATCGCGGTCATACGGGTGTAGCCCGGCTCGCGTTGCGTTGCAACGTACCGATCGTGCCAGTGGGCCTGGTCGGGACCGACGACGTGCAGCCCGTCGACGCCCGGTTGCCCAAGCTGTTCCGGCGCGTGACTGTCCGGTTCGGTGAGCCGGTGGACCCGGCGCGTTACTCCGGGCGCGAACACGATCATCTCGCGTTACGTGAGCTCACCGACGAGGTGATGTTCGAGATCTGTCAGCTGTCCGGCTACGAGTACGTCGATACCTACTCGACCAAGCAGGCCGAGGACATTCCCACTGATGCCGCGCGGGTCGCGACCCTCACCGACTTCCGCGGCCCGGTCTCGGCCGCGTCCTGATCCGCGCCGCGCTCACGACGCCTCGGTACCGGCCCAGCCGCGCGACCGTTCGACGGCGCGGCGCCAGGTCGCGATCCGGACGGCGCGTTCGTCGTCCGCCATCGTGGGGGAGAAGGTCGCGTTCGCCCGCCAGTTCGTGTTCACGGCTTCGGGCGAAGCCCAGACATCCTCGGCCACACCGGCAAGGAACGCCGCACCGAGCGCGGTCGTCTCCTGGATCGCGGCGCGCCGCACCGTGACGCCGAGCACGTCCGCCTGGAACTGGCACAGCAAGTCCATCACAGAGGCGCCGCCGTCGACCCGCATCTCCGGCGCGACCGCACCGCTCGCCCGTGCGATCGCGCCGACGACGTCGGCGGTCTCGAACGCCATTGCCTCGACGACGGCACGCGCAAGATGTGCGCGCGTCGTGCCCCGCGTGATCCCGACGATCGTCCCACGCGCGTACGGATCCCACCACGGCGAACCGAGCCCCGTGAACGCGGGGACGACGTACACGCCGCCGGTGTCGGCGACCGACGCTGCAAGTGGGCCCACCTCCGATGCGTCGCGGATCACACCCAGGC
>DATJAA010000087.1:0-7553 GCA_035516815.1 Acidimicrobiia bacterium
CGGGTGAACCAACCGGGCACGCGGTAGTGGGCAGATCCGTTCGTCGGTGCGTCGTGTTCCATCGCTGGTCTCCTTGGTCGGTCTCGGTCCGATCCGGACGAACGAGAGCAGTGCTCTCGTCGGCTCTTTCAGGATGCACCGCGGGAGTTGACTTGTCAAGAGCACCGCTCTCGATTCTTGCCAGTGCTCTCGAAAACGGGTACAATGGCCCTTGTGACCAACTCGAGCATGCCCGCCGCCGGCGTCGCCCGGCCGTCCCGCACGGCCCGGGAACGGGCGCGGGTCGAGCTGACCGAAGAGATCAAGTCCGTCGGCCGCCGCCACCTCGCCGAGCACGGTGCATCTGCTCTGTCGCTGCGCGCGGTGGCCCGCGAGGTGGGCATGGTGTCGTCGGCCGTGTACCGCTACTTCCCCAGCCGCGACGATTTGCTCACGGCGCTGATCATCGACGCGTACGACTCCGTCGGCGCACGAACCGAGCGGGCCGCACTCGAGTCGCGTAGCCGGGCGGTGGCCGCGCGGCTTCTGCACGTATGCGAGAGCGTCCGGGCGTGGGCGCGTGAGAACGCCCACGAGTACGCGTTGATCTACGGCAGCCCGGTCCCCGGTTACGCCGCGCCCGAGGCGACCATCGGTCCGGCGAGTCGCGTTCCCCTCGCGCTGTTGGGCCTGGTCGTCGCGGGGCTCGAGCGGGGTGAGATCGAAACGGGCGAAGCGCCGTCCATCCCGCGCTCGATCCGTTCCGACTTCAGCGGTCTGAGGCGCGTGGCCGCACCTGGCGTTCCGGACGCGGTTCTGTCGCGCGCGCTCGCGCTGTGGGCGCAGGTCCTCGGAACGATCAACCTCGAGATGTTCGGCCATCTCCACAACGTCGTTCACGACTATGACGCGTTCTTCACGCTGCAGATTCGCCAGGAGTGCGAGTATGTGGCTCGGGGCGCCTGACGCGCGGAGGTCGCGCGCCTCCCGCTCTTGCCCGGGTCGGTACGCTCTTGCGCGATGCCCCGAGCAATGCTGTGAGTGAACCGAGTGACACACTGAACGACGGTCCGGGCGACAGCCGCGGCGACGCAATCGTCGAGGTCGACGGGCTGTGGAAGACCTTCGGTGCAGTCAGCGCAGTGGAGGACCTTTCGTTCGCGGTGCGGCGCGGCCAGGTGTACGGGCTGCTCGGTCCGAACGGAGCGGGCAAGACCACGACGCTGCGAGTGCTGATGGGTCTCGAGCGCCCGACGCGCGGCACGACGCGGCTCTTCGGCACGCGAGTGACGCCGGGCTGCCGGGAACTCGTGCGCGTGGGCGCGATGGTCGAACAGGCTGCGTTCGTTCCCCACCTCTCGGGTTTGCGCAACCTTCGGTTGTGGTGGGAGGCCGGCGGCAAGCGCATGCGCGACGCCGACCTCGACGGCGCGCTCGCGATCGCCGGCCTCGGTAACGCGATCGATCGCAAGGTGAACACGTATTCGCAAGGAATGAAGCAACGCCTCGGGTTCGCGCGACTGCTGCTCGGCCGGCCGGAACTGCTCGTCCTCGATGAGCCGACGAATGGGCTCGATCCCGGCGAGATCCGCGAGATCCGCGAGTTGATCGCGCGGCTCAGCGCACAGGGCGCGACTGTATTGCTGTCGAGCCACCACCTGTCCGAGGTGGAGCAGGTGTGCAGCCATGCCCTGGTCATGAATCATGGCCGGCTCGTCGCGGACGGCACCGTGACCGAGCTGATCGGGTCGACCGGTTCGGTGTACATAGAGGTCGACGACCGCGAACGGGCGCGCGCCGTGCTGCAAGGCCTGAAGATCGTCGAGCGCGTGCAATCGCAGGGCGACGGTCTCGTCGTCGAGCTGCGCGACGGGCGACGATCCGAGGTGGCCGCGGCACTGGTGGGCGCCGGACTGCAGCTCGAGACGATCATGGCGACGCAGCGGCTCGAGGACGCGTTCTTGGAGCTGCTGGCGGCCGGCGACGGGCAGCCACCGGCACGGGTTGCGCAGGCGGCGTCGTGATCTCACTCGTCCGGACCGAGTTCACCAAGGCGGCGCGCCGTACCCGCACGCTCGTGGTCGGCGCCCTCCTCGTCGGGCTACCGGCCCTCATCGTGTTCGCCCTCCACCAACGGAACAACGTCCGGCAGGCGAACGCGGGCGAGGGGCTGTTCCGTCTCGCGCGCCAGAGCGGCCTCTTGGTACCCGCCGCCGTTCTCGGCGCGACGAGTGGATTCCTGCTCGTCGTGATCGCGGCGACCTTCGCCGGCGACTCCGTTGCGGGCGATTCGGCGTGGGGCAACCTCCGCTACCTCCTGATGCGGCCGGTGCCTCGGGGCCGGCTTCTCGTCGCGAAGGCGACGGTCGCGGGGTTGCTCATCTGGGTGTCGACGTTCCTCGTTGCGCTCGCCGGCCTTCTCGCCGGTATCGCCCTGTTCGGAGCCCATCCGGTGAACGTCGTCGCGATAGGCCTGCAGATCAGCGAAAAGACGCTCATGTTGCGTGTGCTGCTCTCGACTGCTTACGTCGCCTTCGGATTCACTGCCCTGCTCGCGCTCGGCACCTTCTTCTCCGTGCTCACCGATACCGCGGCCGGCGCCATCGGCGCGACCGCGGGCGTGTACATCGTTTCGGAGATCCTCGATGGCATCACGCAGCTCGGCCGGGTCCGGTATCTCTTCCCGACGCACTATCTCGACTCGTGGCAGTCGATGTTCACGGATAACCGCTACTCGCACGACATGATCGCCGGCGTTCTCGTGCAGGTCGGCTACCTGGTCGTGTTCGGGACGCTCGCGGCCGTCTACTTCCGCCGCAAGGACATCCGCTCGTGAGCCGGCCCGCGCCGGGCGCGCCGCGGCGCGTCAGTCGTGGTGTTCTTGGTCGACCTTCTGGCTGAACCAGACGAACCCGAGCCAGGTGCCGAAGAACAGGCCGGCGAGAACCCCGATCGCCGCGCCCATCTCGAGCGGTGCCTCGTAGCCGATGCCCTCCATGCTCACGGCGATGGCCATGAGTCCCACCCAGAGCCCGACGAGCATCGGGACCGCGATGCAGATCGCCACGAGGATGTGATGAATCATCTCCATCTCGGCGTCGTGCGTCGCGCCCGCGCCGGAGGCCATGTGCGCGGGCGTCGCGTGCGCAGATGGGCTCGGGACCATGTTTGCGGCCATGCCGGCTCCTCCCGACGCGGCCCGCCCCCGGCGTGTTCTACCCACCGCGCGGCGTTCGACGCACAGAGCCCGGTCACGTGAGGATCCCGTCGGACGCGCGATCTACCTCACCGCTGTGGGGGCGGCGCGGACGTCAATCGTGATCGAGCAGAACGACGGTGCGACCGACTGTCTCCCGGTTCCCCATCGCCTCGATCGCGGCGGGGATCTCGTCGAAACCGATCGTGCGGCCGATCACCGGCTTGATCTGTCCGGCGAGCGCGAGGTCGACGATTTCCCGGTTGATCCGTGCTCCCAGATCGGCCGGGGCGAAGTTCCAGCCCATCGCCGTCTTCACCATCTGCGTCATCTCGGTGCTCTGGTACGCGAGCAGTACGCCGCAGAGTTTGAAGTTCCCGAGCGCGACGCGGCGCGGCACGATGAAGGGCTCGTCGGCCGCTACCTTGTTCGACGCAAACCCCATCATCAGGTACCGACCGTTGTACGCGGTGCACTGCATCGACTTCTCCAGCACCGCCTCGCCGACATTGTCGAACACGACCTCGACACCCTTGTTCCCGGTTTCGGCCAGGACGATCTGGGCGAAGTCGTCGGTGTTGTAGTTGATGGCGACATCTGCGCCGAGTTCGGTGCACAGTGCGACTTTCGCATCCGTGCCTGCCGTGGCGAAGACGCGGGCACCCGCGAGCTTGGCAAGCTGGATTGCAGCCGAACCCGACCCGCCCGCGGCCGCGTGGATGAGCACGTTCTCGCCGGCGCGGAGCTCGGCGCGGTCGTAGAGGCCCAGCCAGGCGAGGTGGAACGGGAAGTAGAGCGCGGCCGCGTCGGGCAACGCGATTGCCTCGGGCACGTCGAACGCGGACACAGTCGGGCAGATCGCGTATTCGGCGAATCCGCCGTGCGCGCCTTTGGGCATCGCGACGACCCGTCGGCCCTGCCATCCCTCGACCCCTTCGCCGCACGCGTCGACGATGCCCATGACCTCCATGCCCGGGCTGTACGGCAGTTCGGGGCGGACCATCATGTTGCCGCCGGTGATCCGCTCGAGATCGTTGAGGTTGAACGGTATGCCTTGTACGCGCACACGGACTTCGCCGGCCTCGGGGCTCGGTACGGCGACCGTGTCGAGGCGGAGCACCTCGGTGGGGCGTCCGTACTCGTGCGTTCTCCAGGCTCGCATCGTGCGTGCTTCTTCGGGCATCGGCGCACCAGTCCTTGCGTCTCGGTCGGGCGTGCCACCGCGACCTGGAGTAGCTCGCCCTACCGGCGGGCGAGGAAGTCGACTCGGCGGTCGAGCACCGCGCACGGCAACCCGGTTCGCGACCCGAAGTGGTAGTGCAGCGCGCCGCGATTCCGCTGTCCGGCGCGCGACGTCATGTCGATCAGCGAGGCGCCGTAGATCCCGTGCGTGGCGAATGCACGCGCGGCCTCGTCGATCAGCTCTTCTCGCGTACGTGACGCGTCCGCGGGCATCGGACCGATCCTACGATGCTCGATTTCGGTCGTTTCCCAGACCGAAGGAGAGATCCGACCCGGGTGCAATGACCACTTCGGGCGATCCGTGCAGGCTCGGAAGTTATTGGCGTACGCTTCGCCCGTGCCGAGCGCGGGTACGCACCCGGTCCTGGGTTCCTGTGGGATCGTGATCGTCGTTGCGCTCGCAGCCTCGTGTTCGAGTGGTGGTGGGCACGTCGCGACGAAGACGCCGTCCTCGAACGCAACGAACGCGTCGGACGGCACGACCTCGGTTCCGTCGCGCCCGTCGTCCTCGGTGCCGCGGCGCACGAACGAGTCGAAGAAGGTGTCGGGCGCGTCCGCGGGCGCGCGATCAGCCGTGCGCGCGACTCCCACGAAGCTCGGGACTCTTGTGATCCCGTTGTCGGGATCGACGTCGGCCTCGGCGATTCCCGGCACGACGGTTCCGAGCGGTGGACCGCCCGCTACCGCGCCGCGCGGTCCCGGGCCGACTCAGCCGCCGCCGACGACGGTGCCGGTGGGTCCCAAGCCGTACGATCCTTCGAAGCCGATCGATCTCGGCGGCGAGCCGGGCGTGACCCCGGCCGAACAGCACCGGGCCGAACAACTCGTGCGCGACACGCTGAGGGATCTTCCCAAGTATGCGAACCAGAGCGTGGCGTATGCGGCCGGTTACCGGTCGATCGGCGACGGGCCGTTCACCGGTTACGACCACTGGGTGAACTGGGCCTACGTCAACGACGGCCGCATTCTCGACTCACAACACGTGGAGTCGCTCGTCTACCGCAACGACGGCGGGCACTGGACGCTGGTCTCGGCGATGTACATGCTGCCGTTCGGTACGCGTTTCACCGATGCGCCCGACGTCGGCGGCGCGCTCACTCAATGGCACGTCCACAACAATCTCTGTCTCGCCGACAATCCGAGCGATCCGTTGCAGAAGGTCGTCACGGGATTGGTCGACCCCGACAGCGATTGTCCGCCCGGGACGACGAAAGCCGGCTCGTCGCCGATGTTGCACGTCTGGATCGTCGCCAACCGGTGCGGGCCGTTCGCGCCGCTCGAAGGCGTCGAGGCCGGCCAGCCTCCGCCGGGTCAGACGCCGTTGTGCGACACCGGTCACGGCTCTACTTCCTGAGCCGTTTGCGCGTAACACCAAGAGGGACCAGGACCGGGAAAGCGCCCACCAGACCGCGGACAGGCGGAAGAGGCAGCGGCAACGGACAGGGCCGGCGGCGCGCAGGGCAAAGGGAGAGGTCGAGGGCGCGCACGCGCACGCAAACAAGGATGGGGCGCGGACCAGGGTGGCGGGGAACTGCCTTTCAGCCAGGAATCGGGCTCGCCATATACGCTCCCAACCGGGCAATCGGTGCGCGTTCGCGACTGCAAACGCGCCGTCCGCGAGTGGCCGGATTACGCGTCGCCGAGCCGGGCATGGTGGGGTAGGTCACACGCGAGATTCGGGACGCGCGTTCGGGGAGACGGATCGCGTCGTTAGCATGCCCCTCTCGGGCATCTACGTGTGCGCGCCCGTGATTGCAGTGGGTGTTCTTTTGTCGTCGGGAGACGGCGCGCGCCCCGCGTTCGTCGCCTTGTCAAGCGTGAGATCCGGACCGCGTGTTTGGGGACAGGTCCCGCGTCGTCAGTGTCGGTTTTGTCGCGCTGGTTTAGGTGGTGGTGAAGGCGGCGATGCCGATGATGGGTGCCGTGGGTGGGGTGTTGGCGAGGCTGCCGGCGAAGGGTTTGTTGGAGAAGTCGAAGACGCCGCCGTCACTGGCGACCATGAGGTATCCGTTGCCGTAGGCGACGAGGCCATTCACGGGCTGGCTCAGGTGTAGGCCGCCCAGGGACCCTCGGAACGGTGCGCCGAACGCGAACACGCCGCCGTCGGAGGCGACGAGCCAATACCCACGATTGGTGGGGGTCGGGGCGATCCCGACGATCGGCTTGTTCAGCCGCAGGTTGCCGGTGGAGCCGTGGAAGTGGGCGTCGCCGAAGCCGAAGACGCCGCCGTCGCTGGCGACCATGTAGTAGCCGTGGCCGGTGGGCGTCGCGACGGATGCGATGATCGGTCCGTTGAGATGCACGCCGTTCAGGTCGCCGTAGAGGTGCGCGTCGCCGTATGCGTGTGCGTGCCCTTGGTTGGTGAAGAGCCAGTATCCGTTGCCGGAAGGGGTCGCGGCGATCGTGCTGACGCGTTCGCCGGGCTCGAGGGTGGGCTGGCCGCCGTGCGGGTGGGCGGCGCCGAAGCTGTTGACGTTGCCGGCGGCGTCGGTGGTCCAGTAGCCGCCGCCGTCACGGCGGGTCGCGATCGCGACCGCGGGCCCAGACGCGTTGCCGAACCGCCCGGCGTTGCCGAACGGATAGACGTGACCGTCGGCACCGACCATCCAATAGCCCGCCCGGGCGACGATCGTGATCGCATTCGACGGCAACGACCACGCGCCCGAGCCGATCGCGTTCTTCGCGCGTACCCGGAACGTGTACCGGCCCGCCGGAAGGCCGGCGACCGTTGCATGCGTTTGCGTGCCCGAGACGGTGACGGTCTTGGCGCCCGACGATACCGACACGTCGTAGGCGCTGATCGCAGAACCGTGGTCGGCCGGAGCGGTCCAGGTGACCGTCACCTGCGAACCGTTCACCGTCGCGTGCACGTTGGTTGGGGCGTCGGGCACCTTCGCGAATGCTTCGGCGGTCGCGATGACGTCGCTGGCGGTGAGCTCCGGTTCGTCGTCGTCGTCGGCCACGGGGCTGGAACCGTCGGCGAAGAACGGCGTGTCACGGACGTTGTATTGGATGTGTGCCCAGTCGTTGTAGCCCGCGAGGCTGGGACGCCGACTACTGATGTTCGTGAGCGCCAAATCGGCAAAGGTCGGAATCGGCCTCCCATTGGCCCGCGTGAGTGCGGTGCCCGATGCAG
>DATJAA010000088.1:0-2188 GCA_035516815.1 Acidimicrobiia bacterium
GCATGTACACGACGACGCGGCCGTCGTCACCCACCATGTGCCATTCGTACGCGGTGTAGATCTCGCCGTAGTCGGCCATCGTGGGATTGATCCACGCCCGCACAGCCTCGCGTCCCTGCTTGTTGCCCAGCACGTGCTCGATATACGTGACATCGTCGGTGAAACACGTGTCGCACCAAGCGTCCCAGCTCTCGTCGACAGCACCAAGCGTCCAATACGTGCGGAACGCCGCTTCGACTTCATCGTGATCGAAGTTCATGCGCCCAACGCTAGGGCACTCGATCACAGGGTCGACAGCCCACCGTCCACCGCGAGGATCTGACCGGTGATGTAGCTGGCGTCGTCGCTCAACAAGAACACGACCGGCGCCGCGACCTCCCATGCCGTTGCCTGCCGGCCCAGCGGTACCGGCGTCCGGCCGCGAGCGGGGCGCCCCTGAGTCGCGCGGCGGCCGAGCGGCGTGTCGATCAACCCGGGTGCGATCACGTTTGCCCGCACTCCGCGCCGCGCACCTTCGAACGCGACATGCCTGCTCAGACCGGCCAACGCGGCCTTGGTGGTGTCGTATGCGGGGATTCGGGTGCCCGGTCGCAGCCCCGCGACCGACGAGATGAACACGATCGCGCCGCCTTCGCCCATGAGCGGGAGCGCGGCGCGGCAGACGAGAAAGTGCGCGCGCACGTTGACCGCGTGCACCGCGTCCCATTCGTCGACGGAAGTGCCGTCGAGTCCTCGGCCGAGCCCGATGCCGACGTTGCAGACGACGCCGTCGAGGCCGCCGAGCATCCCCGCCGCGTCCTCGACGAGGCGCGCGCAATCGCCCTCGTCCGTGACGTCGGCGACGATCACCCCGGACCGGCCACCTTCCGCTTCGACGAGACGCGCCGTCTCACGTGCGGCTCCCTCGTCGACGTCGGCGCAGGCAACGGCCGCACCCTCGCGCGCCGCAAGCACCGAGATCGCCCGCCCGTTGCCGATCGGCGCGTCGGGATCATCGGACGGGCGCGTACCCGCGCCGACCACGAGAACCCGCCGACCCTCGAGCCGCTTGGTCATCAGGCCCGCGCCCGAGACGTCCGCACGGGCGGGAGTGTACGTTTCGCGCCCGTGTCCTCTCTCGTGGATGTCGCACCCGCATTCGTCGAGATGGCGCATCGCATCGTTTGGTGCTCTGTCGCGACCGTCGACCATCAGGGTCGTCCCCGCTCGCGGATCCTCCACCCACTCTGGGAGTGGGACGGCCGCGCGCTCGCCGGCTGGATCGCCACCGGCCCGACGCCAACCAAGCGCGCCCACCTGCAGCACAGCCCGTTCGTCTCGTGCAGCTACTGGACCGACAGCCACGACACGTGCATCGCGGAATGCCGGGCGATCTGGCATTTCGACGACGAGACCCGCACGGCGGTGTGGGACAAGTTCGTCAACGCGCCCGCCCCGGTGGGCTACGACCCCGCGATCGTCCCCGCGTGGGACAAGCCGACCTCCGACACCTTCGCCGCGCTGCGGCTCGAGCCGTGGCGGGTGCGCGTGTTCCCGGGCACCCGGCTGTTGAGCGGCGGGACCGCCGGCGAGATTCTCATCGGGCAGAGCTGACCGCGGCCGGCGCGGCCCGGCCGCCCGCCCCGAAGGAGACGGTCAGGCGCGCCGCCGCTTCTCCTCGAGTCGGCGGCGAACCACGTCGCGGCGTTCCTGCACGTCGCGATACGTCAACTTGTCGACGCCCGGCACTCCCATCGCCGCCTTGATCGCTTCCATGTCGAACTGGTTCGCGATCTCCGGGTCGAGGCCGAGCTCCGCCGCGAGTCGCGCGCCATGGCGCATCGCGATCTCCGCGTGCACCTGTTGGACCTCGCCGAGAATGTCGAGGTCCGGAGCGAGGCGTGCGATCGCGCCGTCGAGGAACATCATGTTCTTCACGAAGAGCATGAGCTCTTTCGGAGCGCGTGCCCCGTAGGCGAGCAGCTTCTTGGTCAGGTCCTGCAGCTCGTGAACGAGCTCGTCCGCCGAGAGTGTGGTCGGATCGATCGTCCGGTCGAGCCCGAGATCGCGGAACACTGCGGCAAGGTCGGTGTCGGGCGGGAACGCCCCGAGGTCACGGAGCGCGCCGAGCTGCGCCATGGTGTCCCCGCTGGTCGCGCCGACGAGCAACATCAAAAAGGCCATTCGTTTGGTCTCATCGAGGCGTCCG
>DATJAA010000089.1:0-4689 GCA_035516815.1 Acidimicrobiia bacterium
CACCAAGCGCGCGGTGGCCTACCGCGACGCGACCATGGAGTGGGTGGACGGCAACCTCGGCTCCAAGCTGACGATGAAGTACCCCGCGGTCGTGATGACCGGTCCGAAGGCCCACGGCGAGGTGCTGTCGGTCGCGTACGCGGGCCCGGGCCAGCACCAGGACGCCGGCGCGAAGATGACCCACGCCGCGCCGGAGACGACTTCGCTCATCGATTCCAAGTCGATCAGCAAGGACGGTGGTCGCACCACCTATCGCGGACTCGTGCGGGTCGAGGAAGGCGCGCACGGCGTCAGGAGCCACGTCCGTTGCGACGCGCTCATTCTCGACGAGGAGTCGCGCAGCGACACGTACCCCTACATGGAGATCGAGGAGAAGGACGCTCGCATCGGCCACGAGGCCACCGTCTCGAAGGTCGGCGACGACCAGCTCTTCTATCTGCAAAGCCGCGGGTTGAGCGAGCAGCAGGCGACGGCGATGATCGTGAACGGGTTCATCGAGCCGATCACGAAGACGCTTCCGATGGAGTATGCCGTCGAGCTGTCGCGTCTCATCGAGCTGAACATGGAAGGCGCGGTGGGGTGAGCTCCGTTCATCCCACCGTTGCTCGGCGGGTCGCGGGCGTTCGCCGCTCCCGCCAGTTTGCTCGCTCCCGCTCGCTCACGGCCGCGTAGCTCACTTCCGCAGTGACTGCCGCGTTCACCTCCGATGCATCGCGTGCGCTCGGCGGGCCGGATTGGCTCGTGCGGCGGCGGCTCGCGGCCGTCGAGCGCCTCGCCGGCGTCAGCTGGCCGACGCCGGCCGAAGAGATCTGGCGCTATTCGCGTATCGACCAACTCGACCTCGAGCGCTACCGGCCCTTCGTCGCCGAGGAACTCGGCGTCGAGGGAGACGAGCGTGCACCCGGTGGCGGTCCGTGGGGCGCGGAGGCCGGCCGGCACGCCGCGATGATCGTCGTACGCGACGGTCGCGTCGTCCACCACGAGGTCGACCCCGCACTCGAGGCGAAGGGCGTGCGCGCCTGCGGTATCGCCACGTGCGACGCCGGGTCGATCGGGGCGCTCGTCGGGAGCGCGTCGAGCGCGTCCGAGGACACCTTCACCGTCCTGCACGACGCCTTTCTCGCGGGCGGCGCGTTCGTCCACGTGCCCGCGGGTGTCGTCGTCGAGGATCCGATCCTGATCCTGCAATGGTGCGAGGGCGACGGCCGCGCGTCGTTCCCGCACACGCTCGTGTCACTCGAGGAGGGCGCGCAGGCCACGGTGCTCGACCGGTTCGGCTCGCCGTCGACCGACCATCTCGTCGACGCGGTGACGGAGCTGCTCGTCGGCGACAGCGCGCACCTGCGCTATCTGAGCGTGCAGGAACACGGATCGCGTACCTGGCACCTCGGCCTGCAACGCGCGCATGTCGGGCGCGACGCGACACTCCGCACATCCGCGGTCGCACTCGGCGGCGATTACGCCCGTCTCCGGAGTGAGACCTTGCTCTCCGGGCAAGGCGCGGAGAGCGATCAGCTCGCCGTGTATTTCGGCGACGGGTCACAGATGCTCGATTTCCGCACCCTGCAGGATCACGACGCTCCCAACACGCGCAGCGACCTCCTGTTCAAGGGTGCGGTCGAGGACACCGCCCGTTCGGTGTATTCGGGCCTCGTGCGATTGCGGCCGGCGGCGCGCAAGGCGAACGCGTCACAAACGAACCGCAACCTCGTGCTCACCGAGGGCGCCGGCGCCGAGTCGATCCCGAATCTCGAGATCGAGGCGAACGACGTCCGGTGCTCACACGCGTCGACCGTCGGTCCGATCGACGACGAGCAGCTCTACTACCTCGAATCGCGAGGCATCCCGCCCGACGATGCCGAGCGGCTGATCGTGCTCGGGTTCTTCGACGATGTCTTCGAACGACTTCCGGTCGGCGCGCTGACGCGCGGTCTTCGGCGCGCGGTCGTCGACAAGCTCGAGCACTCGAGGCCGTGGAGCTGATGGGCACGCTCGTACGCATCTGCGGACGCGACGACATCGCGCCCGGATGCGCGCGCCGATTCGACGTCGACTCCCACCGGATCGCGGTGGTCCGGATCGGCGACGACTTCTACGCGCTCGGCGACCGCTGTTCGCACGCCGACTACTCGCTCTCGGAAGGCGATGTCTGGGCCGACGAGCTCGAGATCGAGTGCCCCAAGCACGGTTCGACGTTCTCGCTGGTTTCCGGCGAGCCGCAAACCTTGCCGGCGACGCAGCCGGTTCCGGTGTACACGCTGCAGGTCGACGGCGACGACGTCTCGGTGGTGTTGCCGTGACGCGCGAGCACGTCCTGCGGATCACCGGCCTGCATGCCACCGTCGCGCGCCACGAGATTCTGCGCGGGGTCGACCTCGAGGTGCGCTCGGGCGAAGTGCATGCGCTGATGGGTCCGAACGGGTCGGGGAAGTCGACCCTGTCGCACACGTTGATGGGCAGCGGCGAGTATGCGGTGACGAGCGGATCGATCTCGATCGACGGCGAGGAGCTGATCGGCCTGCCCACCTGGCGGCGCGCGCAATTGGGGCTGTTCCTCGCCATGCAGTATCCGGTCGAAGTCCCGGGCGTGTCGCTCGAGGCGGTCATCGGCGCGGCGTTGGGCGCGCGCGGGGTGGAACACGCCGACCTGCACGCGCGCGTCGGCGCCGAGGCCCGAGCGCTCGGCGTCCGCGACGAGCTCCTCGTGCGCGGTGTGAACACGGAGTTCTCGGGCGGCGAGAAGAAGCGTGCGGAGACGGTGCAGCTCGCGGTGCTCGAGCCGCGGTTCGCACTGTTGGACGAGATCGACTCCGGGCTCGACATCGACGCGCTGCGCGACGTCGCCCGGCGCGTCGCCGCGCTCGCGCGCGAACGGGAAGTCGGGGTGCTCGCGATCACGCACTACGCGCGGCTGCTGACCGAGCTCCGGCCCGACCGCGTCCACGTGTTCCTCGCCGGCCGCATCGTGCGCAGTGGAGGTCCCGAGCTCGCCGACGAACTGGAGCGGACCGGATACGAGGGCATGGCCGCCGATCTCGGCATCGACGAGCTCACGGTGGGCCTACCGGCCGACGATCCGGACCCCTTCGGCGATCCGACGATCGGCTCGAACCCTTTCGCCGACCCGTTCGCCTAGCACCCGCGCCTCCCATGAGGCGAAGAACCGCGGTTGCCGGTATCGTGCGCCCTGCCGGGCGACAGGGGGCAGAAGTGATGCGGGGGCGTTTTCTCGGGGCAGGCGTTGCCGTCGCGTTGTTCGTCGGAACGGTTGCGTCAGGGCCCGGCGCGGCGACCGCGGCGACCCGAACGCCGGGTGCGGGGGTTGCGTTCGCACGGGCGCGCGCGCAGGTGGCGGCGGCCGAGGCCGGTGCCGTTTCTGCGCAGTCGACCGCGCGAACTGCTGCCGTGGTGAGCGGACCGGTTCCCAAGATCAGCCTGCACGACCCGACTGGCGACGCCTTCGACAGTCTCGGAGACCCGTCGAACCCCCTCGACGACGTCACCGGCGCGGGGATGGCGCAGGACTCGCGCGGAACGGCCTTTGCCGTCACGTTCAAGACCACGGTGAATCCGCGCACGCAGCCGACGTGGCTGCAAGGAAACGCGGCCGTGGTGTGGTTCGTGGACACCAACCGCGACGACATCCCCGAGTACGAGACGTACATGTTCGACAACCCCGACACGGGCCAGCTCGTCGCGCAGGTCCAGGCGCTCAACGCGACGCATCCGTCGTGCAACGCGGCCTTCACGTTGACTGCGGGCGTCGGCTACCGACTCAACGCGCCGGCCGGGTGTCTCCCGCGTATGACGTCCGTTCGCTTCCAGGCGTGCGCCTTCTTCGGCGGCGGACCGACCGACGACACCACCGCGGTCGACTGCGCACCCGATCTCGACCTCAGCACGCCGATCGTCGTCAACGACACCGGTCGTGACGGGTATTGGATGTTGGGTGCGGATGGGCGGGTGTATCCGTTTGGTGGTGCGGTGGGGTTTGCGGGGTTGGTGCCGGGGGCGGTGGCGATGGCGCCGGGTCGGGATGGTCGGGGTTATTGGGTGACCGATTTTGGTGGGCGGGTGTATGCGTTCGGGACGGCCCGGTATTTCGGGGGGTCACCGCGGTTGGGGGCGGGCGAGTCGGTGAGCACGATCTCGGCGACGCCGTCGGGGGGTGGCTATTGGTTGTTCACGAACCGGGGGCGGGTGTTCCCGTTCGGGAATGCGAGTTCGTTCGGGGATATGAGTGGGACGCGGTTGAACGGTCCGATTGTGGCGTCGGTGGCGACGCCGTCGGGTCGGGGCTATTACCTGGTCGGTTCCGATGGTGGGATCTTCTCGTTTGGGGATGCCCGTTTCCATGGTTCGACGGGCGGGTTGCGGTTGCATCGTCCGGTGGTGGGGATCGCGCCGACACCGGCGGGGACGGGGTATTGGTTGGTGGCTTCGGATGGGGGCGTGTTCGCGTTCAATGCGCCGTTTCGGGGGTCGATGGGGGCGGTGCGGTTGGCGCAGCCGGTCGATGGGCTGGTCGCGTTCGGCAACGGCTATCTGATGGCCGCCGCTGATGGTGGGGTGTTCAACTTCTCCAACCGGGCCTTCGCCGGGAGCCTGGCCGCGCACCCGCCCACCGCACCCATCATCGGCCTCGCCGCATTCAGCACCTAACCCACCAACCCCCACCCGCGGGTCAAG
>DATJAA010000090.1:0-14035 GCA_035516815.1 Acidimicrobiia bacterium
CATCTCCTTCCTGTTCGCGGTGATCGGCCTCGGCGTGCTCGTGCTCTTCGTGCAGAACCGGCGCGACACCGAACGGCACGAGGTTGCGTCGTGGCGATCAGCGTTCGGGTTGCTCGCTCGCGACGATTTCCGAGCGCTCGCGATCGTCGGGTCGATATTCGGCGTCTTCACGATCGCCGACGCATCGATCTACTGGACGATCTACGTGCGAGCGTCGATCGAGTCGCCGTACTTTCCGCTGCTCGCCCTCGGCATGAACATCAGCTATCTCGTGCTCGCCATCCCGATGGGCGTGCTCGCAGATCGCGTCGGACGATCGCGGGTGTTCATCGGCGGTTTCGTGCTCCTACTCGGCCTGTACGTGATTCTGCTGGCGCCGACCATCGGCGTGATCGAGATCCTCGGCGCGCTCGCGTTGCTCGGCGCGTTCTACGCCTGCACGGACGGAATTCTGAACGCGATGGCGAGCGTGGCAACTCCCGACGGCCTCCGCACGAGCGGCCTCGCAGTGCTGACCACTGCGATAGCCATCAGCGGCCTCGTCTCCGGCATCGCATGGGGCTTCTTCGCCGAATGGTGGGGTCTCGTGACTGCGGTCAGGGTCTTCGCCGTGCTGCTCGGCGCCGGCTGTCTCGTGAGCGCGATTCTCCTCCGCGTGCGCGCACGGCGCTACGGATGACGCGAGCCACCCACGCGCCGGTTCAGTAGTCGGGCGCGGAGAGATCCTTCAGACCGACCGACGCCGCGAGTGCGTCGGCGCGCCGCGAAGCCTTGTCGTAGGCGAGCACGAAGTACCGCTCGGCATTCATCTCGCGTCCCGGGAGCGGTGGTGGACCGAGTGATCGGATCATCGCCGATGGGTCCTCGGGCCTGCGGATCAGGACGACCGGCTCCTCGCCGGCGTCGGCGCCATTCCAGAAATCGCGGCGCGGTGCGGACCGGCGACGTGAGCTCGCGCTCGAACGGCTCGACGACGCGCGCCGCCGCGGCGGGCTCACGCCGACACCTCCTGTTGCTCTTCCTCGGAGGCGAGCAGGTCGTCGGTGAGGAGCGCGTCGGGCCGGATGCCGAGCGCGAGGCGCAGTTGATCTCCGTCGAGATCGGCGAGCGAGCTCGACTTGGGGAGGACAAGGTCGGCGATACGCCGCTTACCGGCAACGACTTCCTCGACCCGCTCGTCGACGGTACCGGGGCAGATCAGGCGGTGGCAGATGACGGTGCGGGTCTGGCCGATGCGCCACGCACGGTCGCGCGCCTGGTCTTCGACCGCGGGATTCCACCAACGGTCGTACAACACGACGTGACTCGCGGCAGTGAGATTGAGACCGGTCCCCCCGGCCTTCAGCGAAAGCACGAGCGCGCGCGGACCGTCGGCCTGTTGGAAGTCGGCGATGATCTGATCGCGCGCGGAGCGGGTCAGACCACCGTGGTAACAAGCGACCGGGGTTCCCGTGCGCTTCGTGAGGTGGTCGGCCAGTTTCAGACCCCATTGCGCGAAGTGGGTGAACACGAGCACGCTCTCGTCGGCGGCGAACACGGCGTCGACGATCTCCTCGAGCCGGGCCAGCTTGCCCGACCGGCCCGACAGCGGTAGGTCGTCGTCCTCGTACGCGGCGGGGTGGTTACAGATCTGCTTGAGCGCGGTGATCGCCGCGAGGATCTGGCCGTTGCGGGCCTTGCTCCCGTCGGGTTGTGCCGCACCGGTGACGAGTGTGTCGAGCAACGCCTGGTAGAGCCCGATCTGTTCCGGCGTCATGGCACAACGGTCGAGCTCGTCGATCTGGTCGGGCAGCTCCTCGGCGATTGCCGGCTCTGCCTTCGTTCGGCGGAACACGAGGATGCCGTTCAGCGCGCGCATCGCATCCTCGGCCTCCACGCGGGCGGCCCGACCGTCGCTCGAGAGCCGCGCGATGAACTGCGGGCGCGGACCGACGAGGCCGGGATTGGCGAAGTCGAGGATCGCCCACAGATCGCCGAGACCGTTCTCGATCGGAGTTCCCGTGAGCGCGACGCGCGTGTTCGCACGGATCCGGCGCAGCTGCTGCGAAGTGTCGTTCGCGGGATTCTTGATGGCCTGCGCCTCGTCGAGGACGAGCTTCGACCACGAGACGGCGGATATCGCGTCGATGTCGCGCACTGCCGTGCCGTACGTGGTGACGACGACGTCGGCGTCGGCGACCTCAGCCGCGATCTCGTCCGCCGCGGCTCGATTCGCACCGTGATGTACGACGACACGGAGCCCGGGCGTGAAGCGCGCCGCTTCGGCCGTCCAGTTGCCGACGACCGCGGGCGGCGCGACGACGAGCGCCGGACCCGAGCCTGCGGTCGCGAGGAGATCGGCAAGCATCGTGGGCGTCTTGCCCAGCCCCATGTCGAGCGCGAGGCATCCGCCGAGCCCCGCCTTGCCGAGGAATCCGAGCCACGCGAGCGCTTCGTTCTGGTAACTGCGCAGCTCGCCCACGAAGCCCGCCGGTGCGCCGGCCGGCGCCGCCGAAACCTCCGCCGCCGCCTCGAGCAGTTCGGCGGCCCATCCACCACCGACGACGGAAACGCCGCCCGCGAGCGGCGAGCCTTCGATGCCGAGTGCGAGCCGGAGTGTCTCGGCCCCGGTGAGCTGGGTCGTGTCCGCCCGTTCCGCGAGCGCGTCGGCGGCCGCTTGCAGGTCGGCCTTGTCGATCGCGACCCATCGGCCACCGGACCGAATGAGCGGGCGCGCCTCTCGAGCGAGCCGCGCGATGTCCGCCGCGGAGAGCTCGACGTCGTCGAACACCGCCGACCACCGGACGTTCGCGAGCTGGTTCGCGCCGACCACCGACTCGGACGACGCGTCGACGAACACACGCAGCGACGGCGTGGGCTTACGGCGCGACAGCGCGGGCACGCGCACATCGAAACCCGCGTCTTCCAACTGCGGGCCGGTCGTCGCCATGAGGTCCCAGGCCTCGTCCTGGCTGAGCACGACCTCGCCGCGCCGGGTACCACCGGGCCGGAGCAACGCGGGGAGCATGCGCTCCAGGCGCGTCATCTCGTCCTCGATGTGCGGGCGTCCGGCCCCCGCGTTCACGATCGCCTGCTCGATCGGCAGGATCTCGCTACGTGGTCCGGTCGCGAAGACCGCGAGGTGCCACGCGTTGACGTCGTCGGGAGGGTCGAGGCGAACGATCAGGCGACCGCGTTCGCCGGTCACCGACCGGCCCCACCGCTCCATCCGCGTGGCGACATCTCCGGCCAGCCGCGTCGGCGCGTCGAACGCGGTGCCGTCGAGGCGACCGAGGAAGGCTTCGGCAACGTCGGTCGCCGTGCGCACCGTGGGAGGCGGTGCCGGCATGTCGAGCTGCCGCGCGCCGTCGCGACAGATCGCGTCGACCATGCCGGTGAGAGCCGAGCGGGTCAGTGCACGCGCATCGACTTCCTGGTCGAGCGCGAGAAGTGATCCGGGCATGGTCTCGATCAGGCGCGCGAGGCGCGCCGGGTCGACGAGGGCCGGGGTCCATCGGACCGAGTAGGAACCGTTCGAGTCGCGTGCCGATCCGCCCCGGCGCGTCCGCTGACGTAGGAACGGAACCATCGCGCCGCGCGCGGTCAGCTCGACCGCCCAGATCGCGACGCGGCCGAGCCACCGAACGCTCGCGCCGACGCCTTCGACCTGGCCGGCTCCGGCCGCGACGAGCCATCCGAGCACATCGCCGACGGGGATCGCCTGCGCGTCGGCGCGCGTATTGTTCGGTAGGGGTACCGGCCCGTGCCGGAGCCAGCCGGACGCGGGCGCGCCCGCGTCCGCCAGCATCTGCACCAGTTCGTCGCCGTCCGCGGCGGGAGCGTTGCGGCCCGCGGCCCAGGCGACCACCTTCCCGGGTTCCCACGACACCTGCAACTCGACCACGCCCGGTTCGAGATCCGGAGTGTCGACGTCGTCGCGCTCCTGCCGATTCGACCGGTTGTCGCGCGACCCTGACGAACGTCCGCTCGGGTCGTCGCGATGCAAGCCCGTGATCCGGGCCCACGCATCGGCGAGGCGCCGGTGCTCGGACTCCAGATCGGCCACGACGAGGTCGCGCTCCTCTCCACGCAGCGAGCGAGCGCTCGCGAGATGATCCTCGACATCGCGCAGTTGCGCGAGCAGCGACGCCTGCCACGCGACCGGGTCGGCGCGCAGAGCCGCGAGTTGTTCCGGTGTTGCCTCGCCGTCGATCTCGGCATCGACGAACATGTCGAACTGCCATGGCGCGATCGGCGTCGGCGTCGGCGTTCCTGTCACAGATCTCCGCGTGGACATGACGGAGGGCGCGCCGTGCGCCCTCGAAGAGCGCGGGCCCGCAGGCCCGTCCGATTCCGGCGGTTCCGTCGAGGTGCGCCGAAAGCGGAATCTCGGCCGCTCCGCTTCGACGCAGGGGTGTCGACGGAGTAGCCGCTTTCAAGTGTAGGCGATGGAAGCCGGTGCGGCGGGCGACCCCGGGCCCGGCTGTCAGCCGGGCCCGTCGACCGGCCGAACCTGCACGTCTTTGCGGGTCACCGCCAGGAAGGCGACCAGGCCCAGTATCGCCGCGGCGAGCACCAGGCTGACGCGACCCGCGCCCCACCCGAGGCCGTTGTCAGCCGTGGGCTTGCCGACCCAGTCCGCGAACGAGGCGCCGATCGGCCGGGTCACGACGTAGGCGAACCAGAAGCTCAGGACCGGGTTCCAGTTGAAGCGCCAGTACCCGACCGCCGGCACGAGGATCACGGCCGAGAAGACGACCATCGAGACGAAGTAGCCGAGGTTGAACGTGATCGCGGCCAGATCTCCGACCGCGGTTCCGAGCGCGAACGTGACCACCACCGCGGCCCAATAGAACATTTCCCGGCGGGTCGTGTCGATGCTGTGCATCGACAGCGTGTGCTCGGTGCGCTCCCACGTCACGAAAACCAGCACGAGCGCGACCGAATAGAGCAGCGTCGACGCGAAGTATGGGACGTGCAGGCCGACGTGGAGCACATCGGCGGCCATTGTGCCGAAGATGCCGACCATCACGACCGCGAACCAATAGGTCCACACGATGTAACGACGCATCGAGAACTGCAGCGCCAACGCGATCAGGAAACCGCTGAAACCCAACAGCACCGCGGGAACCGGGTGCAATTTGTGAACGAGGTAATCAGACGTCGATTCGCCGAGTGCAGTCGAGAGGGCCTTGAGTACCCAGAAGTACACCGTGACCTGGGGAACCCTGAGCGCGGCGACGCTCAAAGCCGGGCGCGAAGATCCTCCGCCTGTCACGCCGGACACACCGCCCTCCACGCCCTCCCCCTCTTCGCTACGTGAACGGCCCCGCCCGAAGGTACTTGCGGGCTCAACGGGCGGGCCGCTCACGCTCCGGTCGACCTCTGGCAATACAAGAGTGCCGAGAGCGTCGGTCGCCATCCTCGCGTGATCCGTGCGACCCGCCGACTGGGAGACGGGTTAGGAAAAGGCAAAGTTGCGCTCCGGGTGCAGGGGTTGCCCGTGAATGGTCTCGATGGGTGTGAGCCTGGCGTCAGAACGTGTAGCCCACGAGGCTCCACTGCTCGCCGATGACGTTGCCACCGCCGACGGCCAGACACTCGGGAGCACCCGTGGCCGACAGCACGAACGGTTGCGGGTAAGTCAACGAGACGGTCGAGTTCGGCCCGACGACGATGACGGGTCCGGACACGGTATGCACGGCGTTTGCGATGAACCCACACCCCCCCCCCGAGATGATGGTTGCCGAGATCGCCTTTACCTGCACCGTGAACGTCTGCGTCGAAGGGTTCGAGACCGTGAACGAGGTGATCGCATAGCGCGTTCCGGAGGGTTGCGGCTTCATAGTGGTAGCACCACCCGGCGTCGCCGCGACCTGCTGCGGGGGAAGGCTGAACTGGGTGCCGGGCAACCCGCTCAGGCTTACCGTGTGTAACGCGCCGGCCGGGCCGACGATCGCGTGATACCCCGAGGACGCGTCGGTGATCGCGACATTGCTCGCGGAGACCGCCCAGGCGCCGACCGGCAACAGCACCGTCACCGCGATCACCTAGACGATCGCGGTGAGCTGCTGTCCCGTGAAGGGCCCCCAGCCTCGACGTCGTCGCTCCGCGTGCTCGAGACCCCGCGTTTGCTCACCCCTGCGATTGCGCACCTCGTTGCTCCCTTCGTTCGCGACACCTGTCGCGTCGCACGAGAGGCTTGCACACGTTCGAGGCACCCGGACAGTGGCCTTCGGCTCGGTCGACTCGGAGGGTTACGTCGCGACCAGGCGGTAGATCGTGTACGCGGTACCGAGCAGGACGAGGAAGATCCCGAACCCGCGGCGCAACGCCTGTCCCTCGATGTTGTGCGCATACCGGCTCGCGACGAAGCTTGCAGGAACGAGCCCGAGCGCGAGTTGCGCGGAGATCGCCCAGTCGATGTGACCGAGCGCCCAGTGTGTCGCGAGTGTGGGGACCGACAGGAAGACGATCACGAGCAGGCTCGTTCCAACCGCCTGCCGCATGCGCAAACCGAATACCAGCAGGTAGAGCGGCACGAGCAGGAAGCCGCCGCCGTTCGCCAGAAGTCCCGTGAAGAGGCCAACACCGGCGGCGGCGAGCACGAGGAGTGGACGGTTCTGACGTCGTGTCGTGCCCGCTTCGCGCGCCTCCGGCCGGATCGGCCGGAGGACGCGCCATCCGACGACGACGAGCACGACACCCGAGGCGACCAGCAACGTCGGACCGCCGACGACGCGCGAAAGGAGCGCACCGGCGATCGTGGCGGGCACTCCTCCGAGAAGCGTCCACGCGGCGGCACGCGGGCGCGCGTCGTGCGTACGCACGTACTCGATGGAAGCGACGGCAGCACCGGGAATCGTGGCCGGGAGAGGTGATGCGACCGCGATCAAACCGGGTGCACCGAGCAAGGAGAGCAGCGGTGTTGCGATCGACGAACCGCCCACACCGAACAACCCGGTGAGCGTGCCGATCGCCGCACCTGCCAACACGACGAACGGCCAGGGCGCCACGAAGCGATCCTTCCACGGATCTGAACGCTTCGGTGACGCGTCGGAGTAACCGCTGGAAAGCTACGTCAGTGCATCGTGGTCGCGAGCACGAGGGCGATGCCGGCAGTGCCGAGAGTGACCCAGGTTGCGGAGTCGCCGATGCTGCCATCGTGGACACGACGGATCGCGGTCCAAATTCCCGACCGCATGGGTGACGGAGAGAGGCGGCGCGCAGTGTTTTGCGCCAGGCCGCTGCCCAGAACGATGGCGGCGGCGACGCTGAGTAGGTCGAGGACTATCCAGGGGAATGTCGTCGCGTATCGCGTGGCGATACCGGCGGGCGACGTGGCGGCGCCGCTGAGCACTCGCTGTTGATAAGCGAGAGTGTCCGAGAACCGCCCCGCCGCGGTCGCCGCCCATGTGCCGACTTTCGTCGTGAGCGCAGATATGCCGAACAATATGGAGGCGACGAGAAGCTGCGGCACCCACGCGCACGCGTGCTCGTCCCTTCGCGGCCCCGTGGCCCGACGCGCGGTACTCGCGATATTGAGCACGGCCCCGCCGGTAACCGCCGCGGCAAAGACGATCGCGACGACCGCCCACGGAAAGCCCGCCACGGCCGCGGCCTTTTCGATCGAGGCCTTGCCGAGCCCGGTGGCGAACAAGGGCAGGCCGGCCGTTGCCAGACCACCGACGATCAGGACTGCCAGCCCGGCCGTGCGGCTCGGACTTCCGGCGACGTCATGATCCTGTCGTTGACCATGCGCGGTCTCGAATCCGATCAGCGCGAGACCGATGAAGAGTGCTGCCTTCACCGTGCCGTCACCAACGGCGTAGATCGCTGCACCGGCGACACCGCGGGCCGAGAGGCACGCGACGCCGATGAGCACGATGCCGGTGTGCGCGACCATGACAAACGCCATGCGGCGTCGCGGGTCGGAGAACAGGATGCTCAGCGTCCCGGCCACGAGCGCGCTGATTGCTCCGACGGCGACGAGCATGAACTGAACGGCACGGTGATCGGCGGCCAGCGGAGAGGCGAAGACCGTCCAGTAGACGCGCGCGACGCCGTAGACGCCGAGGGTGTCGAGCACGCCGGCCAGGATCATGACGAGCGGCGTCGGTGCGGTTGTAGCGGTATCGATGAGCCAGAAGTGAAACGGGATCACCGCCGCTTTGATGAGGAATCCGGCGAGAAGTAGCGAGAGGGCAACGGTCGAGGCGTTATCGAGCCCGGTTCGCGCGAGCTGGTGGCCGATCTGCGCCAAGTTGAGCGCGCCGGTACTGCTGTAGAGCAGGGCGATACCGATCAGAACGAGGAACGCGCCGATACTGTTGGTGATGGCGAAGTTGAGCGCGCCGCGCAGCGCATCTGGGCTGCGTGTGTCGTACGCGCTGAGGGCAAACGCGCTCACCGCCATCAGCTCGAAGAAGACGAACATGTTGAACAGGTCGCCCGTCAGGCAGAAGCCGGCCATGGCTGCCAGGAGCGTCAGGAACAAGGCGTAGACAATGCCGTCCGGGTCTCGCATCGTCGACGGCGCGACGGCTACGGCGGCGGCGCTGACGACTCCGGCCAACAGCGCGGCTCCCGCGCCGATCTGGTCGACCGTGAACGAGATACCGAGCGCGACAGCTCCACGTGGCGTCCATCCACCGAACCAGTACACGATGGAAGTCGAACGCACTTGGTGGATCAATACGGCGGCAAGGCAAATCTCTGCGAGTACGGCGGCCATCGCGAATGCCTGGACCACTCGACGCGGCACGATGAGATGCGCGAACAACACGGCGGCCGCGCCGACGAGCGGCACCACGACCGGAAGCGGCGCGATGTTGGTCACGATTCGGGCCGGCGACGCAGATTCTCGGGATCGAGCGTTCCGGTCCGTTTGTGGATCTGGACGGCAACCGCGAGCAGGAGCGCCGAAACGGTCGCGCCCACCACCACGTCGGTCAGGGTGAGCGCCTGCACGATCGGATCGACCGTCGCTCTGCTCGTCGGGATGTCGGCGAACACGGGCGCGGCTCCGCCGGTCCGGTAACCGACCGCGAGGAGGAGCACGTAGGTGGAAGCTTGGACAACGGAAAGCGAGATGATCTGGTGCAGCAGATTGCGACTCGTGACGATGCCGTAGAGACCGACCACGAACAGCCAGAGGGCGACGCCAAAGGGCAGGAGGTTCACAGCGGTCGGTTCCTCAAGGCCTGCGCGCCGGTGACTCGATCCGGCGCAGCACGATCGTCTGCCGCAAGAACGTCGTGAGCAACAGGACGAGACCGGCGGCTATCTCCAAGCCCACACTGAGATTGATGAGTGGGACCATGCCCGCCGAAAAGACGGATCCCGTCCTTCCCAAGGGCAGGACGTTGTCGAGGAACACGCTGCCGGCGATCACGCCGAGCAAGCCGAGCCCTATGAACCCGGCGGCACCGACCGCTTCGGCGCGTTCGAGGGCGCTATCGCTGTAGAGGCCGTGCAAATCGTCGAACTCACCCGCGAGATAGATCAGCAAGACGCCCGTGGCAAGAATCACGCCGCCTTGGAAGCCACCGCCGGGAGTCAAGTGGCCGTGCACGACCACGTAGATCCCGAAGAGCACGGTCGGTGGTGTGAGCCCGAGACCGAGGACCCGGACCGCGTCACTCGTGGGTGGCACGGCGCGCCCCGTGGCACAGTCGATGACATGACCGACGCCTTCGTCCGTCTGCGGACGCAGGATGAGGGCCACACCCAGCACGGCCGCGAAGAAGATGAACTCTTCGCCGAGTGTGTCGAAGCCACGAAAGTCGAAGTTCACAGCCGTGACCACATCCGTGATGTGGCGCTCGGAAACCGAGGCGCGGCTGACGACATCGCCGTACGGCCCGCGGTACGCGCCGAAGTGCGGAAGCGCGCCAACGCTCCGTGCGAGCATTACCGCCAACAGCCCCACGCCTATCAGGAACACGACTCGTCGCACCCGGATGGTCATCGGTCGCCGCCGCGGATCTTGGCGAGGCTGAGCAGGATCATGAGCGGCAACGCAACCGCGCCGACGACGATCTCGGAAAGCGCGACGTCGGGAGCCTGGAGGACGAAGAACAGAATTCCCAAGAGGATGCCGAACAGACTCGCGACCATCGCCTGACGCAGCGGGTCTCGGGTCGCCACGACGCAGGTGCCACCAGCTCCGACGAACACGAGAATTGTCGCCTGCAGGAACGTCATGGCCGCGGGCGCGGGTCTTGCTCGATGTGATCACGCCGCCGGATATAGAGAGCCCGAGCCGTCGCATGAGTAAGTACCGGGCTCGCGACGATCAGCAACGCCGCCGTGAGCAGCGCCTTGACACCTGACTGCGAGAACGACTCGGTCGCGACAATCGCGATCGCGATGAGCAGCGGTCCGACGGTCGCGGCGGGACCGAGAAAGTGCAGCTTGTCGAACGCGTCGTCCATGACGAGTACGCCGAGGCAGCACGCGAGTTCGATCGCGACTCCCAACGCAACCAAGACGGGGACGACGATCGAGCCGGCGCTCACACCCACCGCTCCAGCATTCGAGCGAACACGAGTCCGCCCGCGAGCATGAGCAGTGCGAGGACGAGCGAGAGGTCGAAGAACGGCGGCCGGTGAAAGCCCTGTGCCAACAGGAGCAGAACAACGGTCTGCAGCACACCGGCCATCTGGAGACCGACGAGTGCCTCGACGATCGACCCGCGCAGCATCACCACTGCGCAGGGCACGAGGCCGAACAAGAGGACAGTTGCCGCGATCAGCCAGAGGTTCACGAGTCGTCTCCTCGGGGAAGCTTCGGGTGCGCTCGCAAGAAGCGGGCTTGTTCACGGAGAAGCAGGCGGTCCAAGGGAACGGGCACCATCCGGTGGACGAGCAGGCTGTCGCCCTCCGGGTCGATGTCAACGACATAGGAGTTCGGCGTCAGCGAGACCGCGAAGTTGACGAGCGCCCGACGTGCTCCGTCGCGTCCGGAGTCGTCGCCGTGGTGGAAAGGAACCCTGATCATCTCGCCCTGCGTGCGTTCGCGCCGCACCGTCTTGTGCCACAGGGCGCCTGCGAGGAGAACGCAATCGACCAGCACGTTGCCGACGATCTGCGGTGTCTCGAGGAGCCACGCGGCGCGAGGTCGGAACCGGATGTAGCCGCGAAGGTGTACGACCGTGGCCAGGGTCGCCGTGATCGCAGCCGCCGCTGCACCGACCGCGAGCTCTTCCGGCCGGAAAGTGTCGACGAGGAGCAACCACACGACCGCAAGGCCGCTCCACCAGGCGAGCCAAATAGCAACCAGGTTCCAGCGGCCAATAGAAGAGCTAGAGAGGCTGCGAGCCTGCAACGGGATCCTCGGGTCGACGAATACTGCTTGCCGACCAGGCTTCCC
Source organism: Acidimicrobiia bacterium (assembly GCA_035516815.1). Taxonomy (GTDB): domain Bacteria; phylum Actinomycetota; class Acidimicrobiia; order IMCC26256; family PALSA-610; genus PALSA-610. Next base: position 11,353 of record DATJAA010000090.1, read on the forward strand.
GGCGCACCGAGACGAGACCTTACCCGATTTCGCCAATCGCTTTGACGAGGCCTTAGCGCCGCCGGACGCGTTTCCGAGGTTGCAGCGCTTCGGGCTAGAAGCCGCCTTGGCCGGGCTGGGTCTTGCGGCGGTTGGTCCGCGAGAACCATGCATCCTTACTGCGCATCCGCCACTCCGGCATGCGGTCACCCTGGTGCTGCTGTTCCTTGCCCTCCGACGCGTACACCATGTAGCCGCCGGGCAGACATGCGAACGAGTCGTGCAAATGGTTGCACTTGTCGAACTGCGTCTTCTTGTTCTCCGCCGCGAGCGGATCGAACCACGCGGGTGTGACGAAGTTCGACACCGAGATGTCGCCGACGTTGTACGTCGGCGCTTCGACCGGGTCGCACACCTCGAAGCTGTACACCTTGCCGCGACTGTCGCTCGCCCACAGGTTGCAGTTCGGGTCGACGAACATCTCCAACACTTCGTGCGACAGGATGCTCGCCACGCTCCAGTCACCGGTCAATGCCTTCGCGCCGTTGTCGAGTGACGGCGACGCGGCGACGATCCCCCAGATCTTCCCGCCTTGGTCTTCGGTGTGATAACCGAGCACACCCTTGGGTTGGTCGGGAATGTCGTCGACGATTGTGATGCCGTGCGCCTGCTTCGGCACGTTCGACGGCATCTTCGTCGTTCCGGGTGCGAACGTCCCGTAGTAGACAACAGCGGCGGCGGTCTTGTCCCAGATCGGTGCGGCGTCGTTGCGGACCTGGCTCGCGATCGCCTCTGTCATCTTGCCTGCTTGGTCATCGGTGATCTTGGTCGATTGGTTGAGCACGGCAATGAGCATGCATAGCTCCTCTCCATGTTGGAGCGCAGTGCTGCGCCGACGTCGATCGACGCACTGGCCCAGATGCCGAAGGACGTTACGCAACACGCGTCCGCCACTCGGCCTACGTCGAGCATCCTCGCGACGCTCCCTCAGTCCGGATTAAATCCCTGCTTTCGACCGCTGGCAACCTTCAGGCGTTCCGGCCTCGCCGCGAACGAGCGCGCGTCGCGAACTACGCCGATCACCCGATCCGGCGTCGCGGCGGCGAGTACCGAGCGATGGCGCCTCGCCTAGCCGGTTTCGGTCCAGCTCCGGAGGGGTCGGAGGAGCGGGGTCTTCTTTCGTTGGTGACCGGACATGCGGCGGAGGATGTCGTCGAGTACGACGATGGCGGTGTCGACGTGCGGTCCTTTGTTGAGCATGATGCACTCGGCGCGTTGAGCCATGGCCGCGTCGGTGACTTCGGCGCGTGAGGGTTTGCCGGTGCGTGCGAGCTGGTCGAGGACTTCGGTCGCCCAGATGACGGGGAGATGCGCCGCTTCGCACAACCACAGGATTTCTTCTTGGACTTCAGCGAGGCGTTCGTATCCGGCTTCGACCGCGAGGTCGCCGCGGGCGATCATGACTCCGACGAGCGGGGCGCGCATGGCGTGCAGGAGGATCTCGGGCAGTCGAGCGAACGCTCTGGTGGTCTCGATCTTCAAGATGAGTCCGAGGTGATCGCCGCGGACCCGTTGCAGGTATTCGTGTACGGCGTCGACGTCGTGTTCGTGGCGAAGGAACGACATCGCGACCATGTCGGCGTGGGCGGCCGCGACCTCGAGGAGCGCCAGGTCGTGGTCGGTGACGGCGGCGACGCGCAGGTCGGTGTCGGGCAGGTTGATCCCCTTCTCCGCGCGCAATCGTGAACCGTTCGGGCCGGCGGACACGATCCGCAGCTGCAGCTCGTCGCCGGCCTCGCCTTCAATGACGGCGGTGAGTTTCCCGTCGTCGAGAATGACTCGCTCGCCGACACGTGCTGCTCCGAACGCTTCCGCGAGGGTGCACCCGACACGGGCTTGTCCGGGCTGTCCGTGTCGCCACGGCTGCACCGGCGTGAGGTCATCGGTCAGCACGAGCGGATCCCCGGCACACAACAGGTGGTACTGCGGCACGGGTGCGAGCGTGCCGACCTCGGTCATATCGTCGGCGCACGACAACACTGTTCCTGTCTCGACATAGGTGGTGTCCCATACCTCCACCGTGCAGCGTTCGGGCGTGGCGTCGACGATCCGGAGCTCACGGTGCGAACCGCGCGTGTCGACCACATCGAGCACGTCACCCGAACGGCGGCGATCGAGCCAGGCGCGGTCGACCGGCAGTCCGGCTCCCAGACGGTCGGCGCCGGCGGCCACGAGGGTCGTGACCGCGGGGCTCACGGCGAAGCCACGCAGGTCACGTCCGGGGCGCAGCTTCACGACCTGCGGACCGTCGACGAACGGTCCCGTCCGTAGCTTCGGGCCAGGAAGATCCATCGACACCCGACACGGCCGTTCGAGCTCAGCGGCGGCCTTGCGCACATTGCCGGCCATGCGTTCCCAACTGGCGGGGTTGTCATGGGCTCCGTTGATACGGGCCACGTCCATACCCGACGCGACCAGATGCCTGACCAGGAGGTAGTTGTCAGCGGCTTCGCTGGAAAGGGTCACCATCACCCGCGGGACCCGCCCCTGCGGGCGTGGGCCGAGAAGCGCGTCGGTGTTGCGGTCGAGCGCGCCTCGCCCCTCCTCGAAACTCAACGTGGTCGGGGCCAGAGTCGGCGGGCGTCCGTTGAGCGCGCAACTGACACTTTGCACCGTCGCGAGCACATGCGGTTCGCAACGGCCC
>DATJAA010000091.1:0-2404 GCA_035516815.1 Acidimicrobiia bacterium
TTGCCGAGGATCGGGATCATCACGTTGGGGAGAATGTGCACTGCATGGCGCAGCGGCGCCATCTCGAACTCGACCGCCACCTCGCGCAGTTGCTCGATCGCTCGTGCGCCGCCGACGTTGCCCCAGCCGACGAACGTGATCGGCTTGCGCCGCCACTCGACGAACGTCCAATCCATCGCGTTCTTGAACACCGCCGGGTACCCATGGTTGTACTCACCGGTCACGACGACGAACGCGTCGGCGCGGTCGATCGTCCGGCCGAGCCGGGCGACGTCGTCGCGCGAGTATTCGCGACCAGTCCGCGCGGGCGGCGCCGCGTCGAAGAACGGCAGCGGATGGTCGCGGAGATCGAGCAACTCGACGTCGAACTCGCTCCGCGCCTCCAGGTACGCGACGGCCCAGCCCGCAACCTTCTCGCCGAACCGGCCCTCGCGGGTCGTCGCCGTGATGACCTGAACAAGCATCGTCGTGCCTCCGTCGATCCCCGGTCGCACAATTCTCCGGACCCAACCCCTATGGCCTCGGAAACGCAATACCCGGATGGGCCGGCCTCACGCACGCGGCGCCGGGGCCGGGGCCGGCCGCGCCACGTGGGAACTCACATTCGGTGCGCGAGGGGGGACTTGAACCCCCACGCCCTTGCGGGCACAGGAACCTGAATCCTGCGCGTCTGCCAATTCCGCCACTCGCGCGTTGAACGACGGATCGTACCAGTCGACAGCTGCGCTCTTTCGGCCTCGTTGCGGCCCCATTGGGTGCCCGAAGCGCCGGTAGCATCGCATCGATGGGATTGCAGCGGTTCGAGCGCAGGCTTGAGCGGCTGGTCGAAGGCACCTTTTCGAAGGCATTCCGCGGCGGAGGCATCCAACCCGTCGAGATCGGCCGTCGCCTTGGCCGCGAGATGGACGCCGGGCGCACGCTCGGCGTGCGGGGAACCGTTGCACCAAACCGCTTCACGATCTGGCTCTCGAGCGAAGACCTCGAACGCTTCAGCGGTTTTCACGACGCGTTGGCGCGCGAGCTCGCCGACGCAGCGCGCGAGCACGGTCGCGACGAGGGCTACGTCTTCGAAGGTCTCATCGAGGTCTCCCTGGTCCTCGACGATCACGCGAAGCGCGGCGACCTGCGGGTCGACGCCGACATCGTCGGAGGCGGACCGGGAACGACGAGCACACTGGTGTTGCCGGACGGCAACCGTGTCGCGCTGGGCGACGAGCCGGCCGTCATCGGGCGCATGCCCGAGTGCGCGGTCCCGCTCTCCGACCCGCAGGTGTCGCGCCGCCACGCCGAGGTGCGGCGGGCCGACTTCGGATTCAAGGTCGTGGATCTCGGCTCGACCAATGGCACGCAGGTCAACGGGGTAGTTGTGAAGGAACATTCACTCTCCGACGGCGATGTGATCGTCGTCGGTGCAACGTCTCTCCGGTACCAGGAGTCCTAGCGGGGCAGATGTCCGATTCGATCCTCACCGTTCTCAAATTCTGCCTGCTCGCCCTGCTCTACCTGTTCCTGCTGCGCGTCGTCCTGATCGTCGCGCGCGAGTTGCGCGGCAGCGCGGCGCCCGCGGCGCCCGCCGCAGTCCCGCCGCCGGCGCCCGCGGCCGCGGTCCGTGGCTCCAAGCGCCGCGAGTGGCGCCTCGTGGTCATCGTCCCCGAGACTGAGCGGGGACGGTCGTATCCGATCGACGGGGACGCAACAATCGGCCGCGGCGGAGGCTGCGCGGTTCCGTTGACCTTCGACACGTTCGTCTCGCAAGTCCACGCGCGCGCGTTCGATCGAGACGGAACGTTGTGGGTGGAAGACGCCGGTTCGACCAACGGAACGCTCGTGAACAGCAAACGCATCACCCAGCCGATGAAGCTGCGCAAGGGCGACCGGATACAGGTTGGCGAGACCGTCCTCGAGGCGCAACGGTGAAGCTCGCGGCCGCGTCGGCAACCGATGTCGGGCTCGTACGATCGAACAACGAGGACGCATTCCTCGTTGACGACCAGCGTGGCCTGTTCGCGGTCGCCGACGGCATGGGCGGCCATCGCGGTGGCGAGGTCGCGAGTCACACCGCCATCGAGGCGTTGCGCGCGGCGGTCGCAAACGGCACACCCCTGCACGACGCGATCACACGGGCGAACACCGCCGTCCTGACGCGCGCCGCGGCCGAGGAAGAGCTCACGGGCATGGGAACGACGATGACCGCCGCGGTCGCGGTGGGCGGTCACCAACTGCTCGTCGGCCACGTCGGCGACTCGCGTGCATACCTGTTGCACGACGGCACGCTGCGTCGTGCGACCGAGGACCACAGCTTGGTCGAGGAGATGGTCCGCGAGGGTCGGCTCACGCCCGAGCAGGCCGAGTCGCACCCGCAGCGCGCCATCGTGACGCGCGCTCTCGGCGTCGACGAGAACGT
>DATJAA010000092.1:0-10590 GCA_035516815.1 Acidimicrobiia bacterium
GCGCCCGGGACCCTCCGTCGCAGGATCGAATTGCATCTCGGCGAAGGTCCGGCCGTTTGCGATCGCGCGCACGCCGCCGTCGGAGTTGTCGATCACCACGAGGGACGCGGTGAACGTCGACTTCGGGAGCACCTGGTTGACCGCGGACGTCGCCTCGAACTGCAGCGTCGGGTCGTACGACGTGTAAATCTGCAGGCCACCCCGGAAGACGGCGTTGGCGCGGGCCTGCGGCGTCGGGCCGAGCATCTCGGCCGGGTCGCCGGGCACGGTCGGATCGTCGTTCAACAGGACGTTCTTCACCTCGTCCATGTAGTAGTCGAGCGGCGCCGAATGCGGGTAGTGCACGCTCGTCGGCAACGGAACGGACTTCGCCAGCTCGGCCGCGGCCGCGCTCACCTTGTGGTTGGTCACCATCGCGTCGAGCACCTCACTGCGGCGCCGGGCGGCGGCACCCGGGTGCTTGACCGGGTTGAGGGCTTCCGGCGACTGGATGAGGCCGGCGAGAAGCGCAGCCTGCGCAAGATCGAGATCGTGCAGCGGCGTGAGCGGGAAGTAGCGCTCGACCGCCGCCTGCACGCCGTAGGCTCCGTTACCGAAGTACACGAGGTTCAGGTAGTCGTCGAGGATCTGATTCTTCGACAGCTGCTTTTCGAGCTCCATCGCGAGCACCGCCTCGCGGGCCTTCGTCGTGAGGGTCCGCTTGCGGCCGATGCTGAAGGTGTTCTTCACGAGCTGCTGCGTGATGGTGGAGCCACCCTGGGCGATTCCCCCGGCATCCACGTTCTTGAACAATGCGCGCACCGTTCCCGCCCAGTCGACGCCATGGTGCTCGTAGAACTTGCGATCCTCGATCGAGATCACCGCGTTGATGAGAACCTGCGGGATCTGCGAGAGCTTCACCGGCGATCGGTCTTCGGTGGCGAGTGTCGCCATCACGTTCCCGTTTCGGTCGTACACGATCGACCGAGCCGGCGGCGCGTTGATCGTGAGATCGAGCCGCCCGATCGGGGTCGTCGCGTGCGCGAGGGGCGCGCTCGCCGGACCGAGAAGCACGAGTGCACCCGCGACCGCGGCGCTGCCGACCGCCACCGTCACCACGAACTTGAGGAGGAACTTCAGCGTCTTCACGGGTGCGACAAGGATGGCATACCGGGCGCGCGCGGCCGGATCGCCCGTTTCGCGGCGTTCCCGGCGGTCAGCTTTCGGCGGGCACGAGCGGCGGTGCGGGCGAGGGGTCGTCGCGTTCGGCCGCCAGGAGCGTGCGCACCTCGGCGACGGCCGCGGCGAGGTCGGCGCCGGCGATCTCGACCTCGGTGCCCCCGCCGGGTTCGAGGAAGCACAGCACCCCCCTCGCGACGCGCTCACCCGTCGCCTCGGCGATCGCCAGCGCGTACGCCGCGGCCTGGATGCGGTACTGGACAACGCGCCGGGCGCGTGCGCCGGCGTCGACGGTGTCGGTTTTGTAGTCGACGACCACGAGGCCCTCCTCGTCGCGGTACACGAGGTCGACATAGCCCTCGAGCATGAGGCCGTCGAACGGAACCGCGACGTACGTCTCTCGCCAATGCGGACGCGTCGCGGCGCGCACCACTGTGGGCGACGCGAGCGCCGAGCGCGTGAGCGCCACGATCTTGTCCTCGTAGCCGAGGACGCCCTCGGCCGCGGCCTGCGCGGCCGCGGTCGCCTCGACCCCGGCGCCCGTCGAGAGGTCGATCGTCTGCAGTGTGCCGTGTACCGCCCGTCCGATCGCGGTGCCGTAGCGACCCTTGTTCCACGGCGGCAGCTCGAGGTCGCGAGCGTTCTTCGCCAGGCCGGGGTCGTCGACCGAGCTCGCGTCGCTGCCGTCGACGCGGTGCGCGAGTGTGGTTGCGGAGACGAACCCGCGCCGGATGCCCCGGTGGTGCGCGCGGTCGTTTTCGGCCCGCCACTCGTCGGGATCGATCCCGGGCCCGGGCGCGACCGCGATCACCCGCTCCGCGTGGCGCCCCGCGGTCGGCGTGACCGTTTGCGAGTCGGTCCACACCGCGTGCTCGGCCGCCTCCCAGACGAGCTCGGCGTGTGTGCGGCGCGGCCGTTCGTACAAGGCGAGATCGCGTTCCTTGCGGTGCACCGAGACCACGAGGTGGTCGCGGGCTCGCGTGCACGCGACGTACAGCAGCCGCAACTTCTCGTGGAAGCCCATCTGCTCGTCGATCGGCTTGTGCAGCTCGAAGTCGGCGGTCTGCACACCCGGCGCGAACCTCACCTCGCACCCGCCCGACGCCGGGAACAGCACCTGCACCCCGCGCGCGGGTGTCTGAGCGGCAGTGGTCATGCCCGAGCAGACGACGATCGGGAACTCCAATCCCTTCGCGCCGTGAACGGTCATGATGCGGACGGCATCGTCGTCGGTCTCCGGTACCACCGACTCGACGACGCGCGCCCCTTCGGCGCCCTGCATCTCTGCCCACGCGACGTAGTCGCGCAGCGTGCCGCCCACCGCGTCTGAATAGGCGCGGGATTGGTCGATGACGAATCGAACGCGGCGCGCCACGTCGCGGAAGCGCCCGGTCAACGCGCCGACTTCGATCACACCCCGCTCGCGCACGACCCGTTCGAGGAGCTCGCTCGGTGCCGACCAGAGGCGCGCACGGTGCAGCTCGCGGAGGAACGCGATCGCGGCGACGACCGGGTCGTCGGCCGGGAGTGTCGGGGGCGTTTCGGCGGTTAGTGACCATCGACCGTCGTGTTCGACGTGGAACCGGAAGAGATCGTCGTCACCGCAGCCGAAGACCGAAGAGCGCAGCGCCGAGACGAGCGCGAGGGTGTTCGTCGGGTCGTCGACCGCCCGCAGGGTCATCAGCAGGTCGCGGACCTCGCGGCTGCTGTACACGAGCGAGCTCGTCTCGGCGCGGTACGGAACGCCGGCGTCGGTGAGCGCGAGCTCGAGGTAGCCGAGCGAGGTGCGCGCCGGAAGCAGGATGCAAATATCGCCGAGCCGGGCCGGACGCCACGCACCCAGCTCGCGGTCGTGGACCGGCCATTCCTCGGCGATCGCGGTTCGGACGATCGCGGCGACGTCGGCGGCCTCGCGAACGCGCAACGCGCCGGCATCGGTTCCCGCATCGTCGTGCGGCTCCACCCCGAGCAGCACCACCCCGCGACCGGCCTCGCCGGGCGGTCCGGCGCGCGCTGCGTCGAGTGGCCGGTACTCGGGTTGCGAGGCGATGAACGGCTGGATCAGCTCGCCGAAGACGTGGTTCACCCAATCGAGGACCTCGGGCACGGTGCGGAAGTTGCGCGTCAGGAACTGCGGAGCGGGCCGGGCGAACCGATCGCGCGCGGCCAGGAACGTGGCGATGTCGGCCCGCCGGAAGCGGTAGATCGACTGTTTGGGATCGCCCACGAAGAACAGCCGACCGGGATCGACGTCGATCTCGTTCCATGGCCGGTTCGCCGGGTCGGGGTCGCGCGAACCGAGCAGTGCCGCGAGCTCGGCCTGGATCGGATCGGTGTCCTGGAACTCGTCGACGAGGATGCGGCGGTACCGATCACGCAGGCGCGACCGGGCGCGGGCGCCGTGCGCGGGATCGCGCAGCAACGACCGCGCCAACACGAGCAGGTCGTGGAAATCGAGCTCGCCGGCAGCGCGCCGCGCGGCGACAGACCGATCCGTGCAGCCTGCGATCGCGAACACGATGCGCCTGATCGCGACGTCGAGCACACGGCTGATGATCGCCTCCCGCTGCCGGTCGAGCTGCTCGATCCGGTCGCGCAGAGCCGGGAGGTCGGTCCAGTTCGTCTGGCGCCCCCTGTGGCCGACCTTGAACGACGGCTTGTCGGCGCGCAACAGCTCAATGCGCTCGGCGTCGTCGACCGCGTGCCACAGCCGGTCGCGGTACGCGCAGAACTCGTCGAGGCGCTCCAGCATCTTGTCGTCCGCGGCGCGACAGTCGTCGCGCGACTCACACACTTCGTAGAACGACCGGAGCCAGCCGTCGAGGGCGAGCGGGGGCAGCGGGCCCGGTTCCGCCACACGGTCGAGAAGGTCCCAGTTGTCGTCGAGCACTTCGGCGACCGTCCGGAAATGTGCGAGCTTCACGCCCGCCGCGAGGAGCGTGAGCAGCGCGGGCTCGAGCGCGGGATCCTCGAGCAGCTCGTCGAGAAACTCACGCCAGCGTTCCTCGAACGCCAGGCGGGAGGAGATCTCGTCGCGCACCTCGATGCGCGGTGGCAGCCCGATCTCGATCGGGAACTCGGTGAGGATCCGCTGCGCGAATGCGTGCAGCGTGCAGATCGCGGCCGTGTCGAGCTCGTCGAGGGCCGCTACGCACCGGGCCCGTACGACCTCGGCGGCACCGGAGTCGGCGGCGACCGCGCCGAGCTCGCGGCGGACGCGATCGCGGAGCTCCGCCGCCGCCTTCTCCGTGAAGGTGATCGCCGCGATCTCGGAGACGCGCACCGGGAGCCCCGGTCCGTCGCGAGTGACGAGCGCGACGACGCGATCGACGAGAGCCGCCGTCTTTCCCGTTCCGGCACCCGCCTCGACGAACAGGGTCGCACCGAGCTCGGTCCGGATGGCATCGCGCGCAGCCGTGTCGCCCGGATCGGCGAAGAGCAGCAGCTGGTCGGTCATTCGGCGACTTCCTCTGCAACCAGCGCGAGGAACCCTTCGAGCTCGGGGTTGTCGAGCTTGCGCTCCCACTCGCGCCAGCGATCCGTGGTGCCCATGCCGTCGGGGTCGCAGTACCGGCAGCGCACGAACGGGGTCGGCGCGGGTTCCGGGGGAACTGACGGGAAGACCCCGCCCCGGATGCCGTCGACGATCGTCGCGACCGCGGCCGCGAATTCCTCGTCGACGGGTGCGTCGACCCGATAGCCGATACGCCGGTCGTTGCCGCGCCCGACGAACCAGTAGAACGCCTCGACACCGGCCTCGTCGGCGCCGTAGACGGCGCGCGCGGCGTAGGCGTACACGGGAAGCTGGAGGTGCGTGCCACCTGTTATGGGATCGTCGTGGGTGATCGCGCGGTAAGAGATGTCCGACCCTGTCTTGTAGTCGATCACGACGAGGGTGCCGTCCGCCCGGCGATCGACGCGATCCGCCTTGCCCCGCACCCGTACGACGCGCCCTCCGGGCAGTGCCACGGGCACGGCATCCGCGGCCGCACCGGGCAAGCCGAATGCCAGCTCGGTCGCGAGCGTCTCGGCGACGCCGCCGGAGCGGTACTGCTCGTCGTGGTCGAGGAAGGCGTCGAGCTCGGCGAGGATCCGCCTGCGGTCGCGATGCCACAGCAACCGCCGACCGGTGATGCCGCGCGCCTGCGCGCTCGCGCTCGCGTCCAGCGCGATCTCCCGCAAACGCCGGCGGTCCGCGTCGGTCCAGGGGCATCCGGCGTCGGCCCGGCCGCGGGCTTCGTCGAGGAACCGATCGAGGACCTCGTGGACGAGGCTGCCACGATCGATCGGCGCGAGCTGCACGATGTCCTCGGGTTGCTCCAGCGGTTCCACGCCGAGGACGGACTGCATGAAGTAGGCGTGCGGGCACTCGGCCCAGGCTTCGAGACGCGTCGGCGACGTGACGCGCCCGTCGCCCGACGGATCGAGCACCTGCAGGCGGCCGCCGAGGTGCGTGAGGTTGCCGTCGAAGCGGGTGAACGACACCGACGCGCGCGCGACGGACAGCTCGAGCCCGAGCGCGACCGCCGGCTGGGTCCGGACCCAGGCCTCCGGCGTGAGCGCGGCGCGCACGCCCAGCTCATGGCGATTCGCGGGGAACGCGACATGCGTGATGCCGTGCGCGTAAGAAGGGATCGACCGCTCCGCGCCGGACACGTCGATCGTGGCATCGAGGAACCGGGAGCGAACGTGCTCGGTGCTCCGCCGCAGGTCGCCGCGCGGGTAGGTGCAGACGCGTGCACCGAGCGTCGCCGCGAACGCGGCAAGCAGGGCGCGCTGATCGTCGGCGACGCGAGCCGATCGCAACGGGAGATCACCGCCGAGCGCGAACCTCTCGCGATCGCCGATGAGGGGATCGTCGCGGGGGACGGACGGGAAGAGCCCTTCGGCGAGTCCGCACACCCACACGCGTTCGAGCTCGACGCCGAGCGCGAAGCCCACCGGACCGACCAACACGCCGTCGCCGAGGGAGCCCACCCGATCCCGGACCGCGTCGAGCTCGAGCGCGAAGGTGCGCCGGAAGACGTCGAAGGACGCCTCCGCGTCGATCGTGTCGAGAGTGCCGAGGCGATCGATGATCGCTTCGACACGGCGGGCTGCGACACTCTCGAACGGCGGCCACGAGGCGCGGCGCGATTCGTCGCCGAGGTAACGGCGCACGAGACGGTGCGCGAATCCGGCGAGCGCGCGCCACGTGCGCAGGTTCCGGCCCTCGGTGAGATCCGCCGCGACCTGCACGACGAACGCGTCGAGCGCCTCCGCGCGCGCGCGATCGTGCGTACGGCCCTCGGCCTCGCGCACCGATGCGTACGCGTGCAGGCGGGAGCACCACTGCTCGACGCCCCGGACGACTCCGGCGTCGCGCGAGACGCGTTCCCACTGCGCAGTCGGCACCATGTGTCCGCGGCCGTCGAGCAGGGGTGCGGTCGCGAAGAGCGCCCGGAGGTCGTCCCGCGCGAAATCACGGTCGGCAAGCGCGAGTAATCGCAGGAGACCGCGACCGAGAACGGATTGCGCGAGCGAGCGTGTCGTAGCGCCGTTGTGCACGATCTCGGCGAGATCGAGGTGCTCGTGCAACAGCCGGGCGTAGGGCTCGTCGGACGCGTAGAGAACGGCCATCCGCTCGAGCGGTACGCCGTCGCGCATGGCATCGACGATGCCGCGCACGATCGCCCGCACCTCGTCGTCGGGGTCGGAGGCGCTGCACACCTCCGTTCCCGTCACGAGCGGGACCGGACCAGCAGGCCCGGGGGCCGGACCCGCTCCGGCCCGGGCGAGGCTGGAGAGCACTTGCTCGTCGGCGGCGGGCACGCCGGTGAGGCCGGCGATCACCTCGACGTCGATACGGGCCGCCAGCGAACGGAGGAGCCCCGCCGCGGGCCGGCTCCAACGCTGGGGCAAGTAACAGATCATCGTGCCGAGGTCGCGAACGAACGGGCTACCGCCGTCGACGAGCGCGGCCGCGACGAGCATCAGATCGTGCTCGTCATACCAGTGTGGTGCGAGGATCGACTTGGCCGACCGGTGCAACCGAACGACGTCGCGGGTCCGCGCGTGTTGCGCGGCGAGCACGTCGAGCTGCGCGTCGTCGAGGTCGGCGAGCTCGCGGTGCGCAGCCACGAGCGCCTCCTCCGTTGCCGGATGGCGAGCCACGGGCGCGAACAGGCCGGCGCCACGCGCCAGCGCGCCGCGAACCGCCGATGCGACGACAGGCGTCGAGACGGGCCGCCGACCGGCCGCCGCGAGCTCCGCCGCGCCGAGCAGCTCGGCGAGGCGGTACACCGTGAGGAACGTCACGCCGACCACCCCGCGCCCCGCGCTGCTCGCGGGGCCGAGTGTTCCCGACGCGAGGCTGCGGCGAGCGGAGACACCGACCGAGTTCGTCGGCACCACGACGGTGACCGGCGCGAGCGCGTCGGCCTGCTTCGCGCGCGCGACCATGTCGTGCAGCGCTTGCGCGGCAGGGCGCCCATACGCGGTCGGCACGACGCGAAGTGGCATCTGCGGATCGTACGGCCGGCGTGAGACATCGGGCCGGACGTCTCCTCCTGACCGCGTGACCGCGTGGCCGGGGGACCGGGTGACCACGCGTTTGCCGCGCCGGTATCACGGGTATCCGGAGTGCCGACGAGAAGGGAGACGAGACCATGGGCCTCGTATTGCTGACCTTGTTACTCGCGCTTCTGCTCGGCGGACTCGGGTTCGCCATGCATCTTCTCTGGATCTTCGCGCTGATCGTCGCGATCTTCTGGCTCGCCGGTTTCGCGTTCGGCTCCGGTGAGGGCCGCTGGTACGGCCGTTAGCGGCAGAGTCCGTGCCCTGAGCCGCGGGTGGCCGCGGCTCAGGGCGCGAGTGTCCGGCGGAAGAACCCGACGGCCAGCTCGATCGCTTCAGGGGGAAGGTCGATGTGCGTTCCCGTCCACACCTCCATCCGTTTGGGTCCGGGAATGGCCTCGAGCACTTCGATCGCGCCGTCGATCGGAAAGTGCTCGTCGCGTGTCATGTTGAGCATGAGCACGTCACGCGCGCCGAGACGCGACGCGCCCGCGCGGATGAGCGCGTCTCGCTTCGCGTCGTTCGTCAAACCGCCGAGCGCGAAAACGGCCGCGACCACCGACGCGAGGTCGGCGACGATCGAGAGGCCGAACATGGCGCCCATCGAGAAGCCGGCATAGCCGGTCGCGCCGCTGACGCGGTCGTGGGCCGCGCGCGCCGCGGCCTCCACCGCGCGCCAGTCGCGTGTCAGCTGCGCGTGGTTGTCCGGGTCCGACATCTTCGACGCGACGTCGGCAAGGAAGGCGTCCTCGCTCGTCCCCGGCGCGCGCCGTTCGCCGTGACCCGGGCAGTCCATGACCGCCACCGCCGCGGGCACGCCGCGGCAGATGCCCTTGGCGATCATCTGCATGATCGGATCGTCCTTGGAGAGGTGCGCGCCGTGCCCGAAGAGCACCAGGGGCAGCGCATCGTGTTCGCCGGGCGGCACGAAGAGGAGCGCGGGCGGCGTCCGGTCGCCGGTGAGTCGGATGGGCGCGAGCGGCATGGCGTGCAGTCGACCACACGCGTACCCTCATTGCCCACCAAGGGGAGGACCCAGCATGCGTGTGCCGCTGACCGTGCTCGATTTCATCGAACGGGCGGAGCTCGTGTACGGCGATCGCGTCGGCGTGGTCGACGAGCCCGACCAGCCGGCGGAGTCGCTCGGCGAGATGACGTGGTCCGCGGTCGCGCGGCGCGCCCGGGCGCAGGCTGCGGGCCTCGACGCGCTGGGCGTAGGCCACGGCGAGCGGGTTGCGATGGTGTCCCACAACTCGGCGCGCCTGCTGACGTCGTTCTTCGGTGTCTCCGGCTACGGCCGCGTACTCGTGCCGATCAACTTCCGGCTGAGCACCGACGAGGTCGCGTACATCGTCGAGCACTCGGGCGCGTCGGTACTCCTGGTCGATCCCGAGCTCGACGACGCACTGAGCGGCGTGAAGGCCGAGCACCGCTTCGTCATCGGGCGCGAGGCCGACGACGCGCTGCTTCGCTTCGACGTCGAACCGCAGCCGTGGATCCCCGACGAGGAAGCGACCGGGACGATCAACTACACGAGCGGCACAACGGCACGCCCCAAGGGCGTGCAGCTCACGCACCGGACACTTTGGATCAACGCGACGACCTTCGGCTGGCAGAGTGGTGTGAGCGATCGCGACGTGTATCTCTGGACCTTGCCGATGTTCCACTGCAACGGCTGGGGGATGTCGTACGCGGTCACCGGAATGGGCGGCCGGCACATCGTGCTGCGGAAGGTCGACGGCGCCGAGATCCTTCGCCGCGTCGAACGGCACGGCGTCACCCTGCTTTGCGGCGCGCCGGCGGTATTGAACGCGATCCTCGACGCCGCTCAGCAGTGGGACGGGCCGGTCCCCGGCCGCGACCACGTTCGGATGATCGTGGCGGGCGCGCCGCCGCCGACCCGCTTGATCGAGCGGATGGAAACTGAGCTCGGCTGGGAGTTCATTCAGATCTACGGACTCACCGAGACCGCGCCGCTGCTAACGATGAGCCGCGCCCGCGCGGAGTGGGACGAGATGACGCCGCCGGAGCGCGCGCAGAAGCTCGGGCGGGCGGGCGCACCGGCGCTCGGAGTGCGGCTCGCCATCAGTGATCAAGGCGAGGTGCTCGCGCGCTCGAACGTGGTGCTCGAGGGCTACTGGCAGCAGCCGCAGGCCACTTCGGACGCGCTCGAGGGCGGGTGGTTCCACACCGGCGACGGCGGCTCGCTCGACGGCGAGCACTACCTCACGATCAGCGATCGCAAGAAGGACGTGATCATCTCGGGCGGCGAGAACATCAGCTCGATCGAGGTCGAGGACTGCCTGTACCAGCACGCGTCGGTCGCGGAAGCGTGCGTCATCGGCGTTCCTGACGAGAAGTGGGGCGAGACGGTCAAGGCGCTGGTCGTCCTGAAGGCCGACCAGGACGCGACCGAGGACGAGTTGATCGCGCATTGCCGGGAGCGCCTCACGCACTTCAAGTGCCCGACGTCGGTGGAGTTCTGCTCCGAGTTCGCGCGCACCTCCACGGGCAAGCTGCAGAAGTTCAAGATCCGGGCGCCGTACTGGGAGGGCCGCGAACGCCAGGTCAACTGACGGCCTGTCTCGTGCGTCGCCGCGTGCCGTAAGGTTCGCCACGTGTTGCTCGGACTCGCTCTCGACGCCTGGTCGGGCGCCGACGTCAAGCTCCCCGTCGAACGCGTCCAACACGCCGAGCGCCTCGGCTACGACTCCGTGTGGACGGCGGAGGCGTACGGCGCCGACGCGTTGACGCCGCTCGCGTACCTCGCCGCGTGCACGAGCCGGATCAAGCTCGCGACGGGCGTAGTACAGATATCGGCGCGCACACCCGCGGCGACGGCGATGGCGTTCGCGACGCTCGACTCGCTCGCGGGGC
>DATJAA010000093.1:0-2616 GCA_035516815.1 Acidimicrobiia bacterium
ATGCATCCCGGAGACGTGTTCGTCGCGCAGTACTGCGGCGGCGGTGGGTTCGGTGACCCGCTCACACGCCAACCGTCACTCGTAGCCGGTGATGTGAGCAGTGGAGCGATAACCGCGCAGGACGCCCGCACGCTGTACGGAGTCGTGCTGGACGTGTCCGGCGACGCGAACCCGAAAGCCACCGACGAGCTCCGAGCAAGAATGCGGGCCGACCGTCTGGCGCTGGCGCAGCGCCCGCGCCGGCCCGACGACGTGAGTCTCGATCCGCGGGACTACGCAGGCTCTGCGGGCGGTTCCGTCGGGTTCGGAATCGCCTCGGACGGCGAGGAGCACTGGGGCTGCTTGGAGTGCGGGCACGCCCTGGCTCCGGTCGACCAAAACTACAAGGACGGGGCCGCGCGGCTCGAGCGAGCGCCGCAGGAGATCAGTCCGCGGCAGTACCTCGACCCCAGCGAGTTCTGCGACGACGCATTCGTCGTCCGTGAGTTCCTCTGCCCCGGGTGTGGTGTAACCCTGGCGACCGAGCTGTGCAAGCCCGATGACCCGCCGGTGGTCGACGCGAAGCTCGACGCGCGAGTGCAGGTGGCGGCATGATCGGCCCAGGGCTGTCGATCGGTGTCGACATCGGGGGGACGTTCACCGACTGCACGATCATGGACGACGGTGGGCGGATCACCACCGGCAAGTCACCGACGACCCCCGATGATCGTTCGCGCGGGTTCTTCGAAGCGATCGCGAGCGCGGCGACGAACATGGGCTCGACGCTCGAGTCGGTGATGGAGCGGTGTGAGCTACTCGTTCACGGGACGACGACGGGTACGAACGCGATCGTCGAGCGTCGCGGAGCGGCGACGGGACTGCTGACCACACGCGGACACGACGATGCGATGTTCATCATGAAGGGTCAGGGACGGACGTCCGGCCTGTCTCCCGATGAGGCGCTCGACGTTCACTCGACGTATCGTCCGGCGCCGCTCGTTCCGCGCGCGATGGTCCGCCCGATCACCGAGCGGATCGACGTCGACGGCGAGGTGATCGTGCCGCTCGACGAGGACGAGGTGCGCGACGCGGTTCGCGAGCTTGCCGCGGGTGGAGCCGCGGCGCTCACGATCAGCTTCTTGTGGTCGACGATGAACCCGGTCCACGAGCTACGGGCGCGCGAGATCGCAACCGGCGTGGCGCCGGAGCTGTTCATCTCGTGCAGCTCGGACCTGTCGAGCCGAACTGGCGAGTACGAGCGGACGACGACCGCGGTCATGAACTCGTACATCGGGCCGCTGATGCTGGAGTACGTGGACCGGATTCAGGACGGGGCACGCCAGCGGGGCTTTCAGGGGTCGGTCCAGTTCGCGCAGTGCGCCGGGGGGGCTATCACGAGTGCCGAGGCGCGGCATGCCCCGGTTCGGACAGTCCACTCCGGTCCGGTGGCGGGCACGATCGCGATGGCGCGCATCGCCGAACGGACCGGGCTGCGGGACGTGATCGCCGTGGATATGGGCGGTACCACCTTCGACGTCAGCGTGATCCACGACGGGCGCCCGCTCCAGCGCGACATCTCGATCTTCGAGCGGTACGCGATGGCGCTCCCCATGCTCGATATCGAATCGATCGGGGCCGGCGGAGGCAGTGTCGCGTGGATCGACGAAGTCGGGCGGTTGAACGTCGGCCCGCGCAGCGCCGGGGCGCGACCCGGGCCAGCGTGCTACGGGTTCGGCGGCACCGACGCGACCGTCACCGACGCCGATGTGGTCCTCGGTCTCGTCAATCCGGAGAACTACCTTGGCGGACGCATGCGCCTCGACCGCGACCTGGCAGAGGAGGCCGTCGATCGACTCGCGACTCGGCTTGGGATGAGCCGGCACGAAACAGCCGCGGGCATCTCAACGGTGGTCGACTCTAAGATGGCCGACCTCGTGCGGCGCATGAGTCTCTTGCGTGGGCTCGATCCGCGGAACTTCGCCTGCGCCGCGTTCGGTGGCGGGGGTCCGCTCCACGCGCCCGCGGTGGCGGCTCAGGCGGCAATATCCACAGTGGTCGTCCCGCTCCCGCATGCGGCCTCGGTGCTGTCGGCCTACGGCGCCGCGACGTCCGACGTCGTTCACGTCGTCCAGCGGTGGCGGGTGCTCAAGCTTCCGGTGCCCGGCGCAACCGTAGAAGAGATCTTCGCTGCGCTGGAGAGCGAGGCGCATGGCAAGTTCGCCAGTCAGGGCATCGACACGGCAGGAGTGGCGCTCGAGCGTTCGGTGCGGATGCGCTTCTCAATGCAGATCCACGACGTCGAGGTTCCGGTCCCGGCCGGTCGGATAGACGACGGCGCGGTGGACCTGATCGATCAACGCTTCGAAGAGGTTCACAACCAGCTATTCGGCCGCGGGTCGGGCGACCGCTCGGGCGGGATCGACTTCACCGCGTTCCAGGTGCGCGCGACCGCGCAGACCCGACGCGCCGAGCTGGCCTCAGACGAGCGCGGCGAACCCGCCCGGCGCTCACGTCCGGTCTACTGGGCAGAGCTGCGCGACTTCCGCGACACACCGATCTACGAAGAGGTGCCGCCGGCATCTATCGATGGTCCGGCGCTGATCGAGCTCCCGGACACGGTGATCGTCATCCGACCCG
>DATJAA010000094.1:0-3770 GCA_035516815.1 Acidimicrobiia bacterium
ACGAGGGCGACGTCGCGCCCGAGCGGGTCGCCCAGATCGCGGGTCACCTGGTCGACGCGGGCGCCGACCGGCTGTCGTTCGGGGACACCACCGGCATGGCAACGCCGCGTCGCGTCTCGGATCTCCTCGACGCGCTGGACCGCGCGGGCATCGTCGGCGATCGCGTCGGTCTGCACTTCCACAACACGCGCGGGACCGCGCTCGCGAACGTGGTCGCCGCGCTCGACCGGGGCGTGACCCGCTTCGACGCGTCGGTCGGCGGACTCGGTGGATGCCCGTACGCGCCCGGCGCGTCCGGCAATGCGGTGACCGAGGATTTGGTGCACATGCTCGAGGACATGGGGATCGACACCGGCATCGACCTGGACGCGCTGTTGGTGTGCGCGCGGCGGGCGCAGGAGATCGTCGGCCGTGAGCTTCCCAGCGCGCTGCTCCACGCGGGTGCGCGCAGTCGCCGGTACGCCTCGTGAGCGACGCCGACCGCATCCGCGAGCACGCGGCCCGGGCCGCGGAGGGGAATCTGGCCAAGGAAGCAGAGAAGCTGGCGCGCCAGAACAAGCTGTTCGTGCGCGACCGGCTCATGCTCCTGCTCGACGCCGACTCGTTCGCGGAGGATGCGTTGCTCGCGAATGCGCTCGCGGGCGACCTTCCGGCCGACGGAGTCGTGACGGGAGTCGGCCGCATCGACGGCCGGCCCGTGTGCGTGATGGCCAACGACTCGACGGTGAAGGCGGGCTCCTGGGGTGCTCGCACGGTCGAGAAGATCGTGCGGATGACGGAGTACGCGCTCGCGCACGAGCTGCCCGTCGTCTATCTCGTCGATTCCGCGGGCGCGCGCATCACCGATCAGGTCGAGCTGTTCCCGGGGCGGAGGGGTGCGGGCCGGATCTTCGCAAACCAGGTCCGGCTCTCCGGCAAGGTTCCCCAGGTCTGTTGCCTGTTCGGCCCGTCGGCCGCCGGCGGCGCGTACATCCCGGCGTTCTGCGACGTCGTCTTCATGGTCGAAGGCAACGCGTCCATGTACCTCGGATCACCGCGCATGGCGGAGGTCGTCATCGGAGAGCACGTGTCGCTCGACGAGATGGGTGGCGCGCGCATGCACGCGACGGTCAGCGGCTGCGGCGACAACCTGTGCATCTCCGACGAGGAAGCGATCGAGCAGGCGCGCCGGTTTCTCGCGTACCTCCCGTCGAACTGGCGGCAGACGGCCCCCGATGTCGACCCCCGGGCGCCGGTCGCCGGCGCGCCCGCCATCTCCGACGTCGTGCCCCGCGAGGAGCGCCGCGCCTACGACATGCACCGCGTGATCGACGCGCTGGTCGACGAAGCGTCGTTCTTCGAGTTGAAGCCGCTCTGGGCGCGCGAGCTCGTCGTCGGATTCGCGCGCCTCGACGGGAGGGTCGTGGGCATCCTCGCGAACAACCCCAAACATCTCGGCGGTGTCCTGTTCGTCGATTCCTCGGACAAGGCCGCGCGCTTCATCACGCTGTGCGACGCGTTCAACCTTCCGCTCCTGTTCCTCGCCGACGTGCCGGGGTTCATGATCGGCTCGCAGGTCGAGCGGGCGGGAATCATCCGCCACGGTGCGAAGATGATCACCGCCGTCGCCGAGGCGACGGTGCCCAAGTTCTCGGTGATCGTGCGCAAGGCGTACGGCGCCGGTCTCTACGCGATGTGCGGGCCCGCGTTCGACCCCGACGCGTGCCTCGCTCTCCCGACCGCGCAGATCGCGGTGATGGGGCCGGAGCCGGCGGTGAACGCCGTCTTCTACAACCGGATCCACGCCATCGAGGACCCCGACGAACGAGCTGCTTTCGTCGCCGAGCAGCGAGCCGCGTACGAACAGGATGTAGACCTCGTGCACCTAGCCGCCGAGCTCGTCGTGGACGCTGTCGTACAGCCCGAGGACCTGCGCACGGAACTCGCCCGCCGCCTCGGGCTCGCGGTCTCTCGGGTGCGTGCGGAGCCCGAGAAGCGCCACGGTGTCCCGCCGATGTAGAGCGATAGGATCGACGGCTCACGGGCTGTAGCGCAGTTCGGTTAGCGCGCTTGACTGGGGGTCAAGAGGTCGCGGGTTCGAATCCCGCCAGCCCGACTCGAAAAAGGCGCAGGTCAGAAGAGCGGCGCGATGCCTGCCACGCCTTCATCGGGATAGCCAGCGAACGGCCATGGTGCCGAAATGGTGCCAGAACGTGTAGCGCGGCGCCGTCCGAACGGCCGGAAGTTTCGGTCTACCAAACCAGGAGGCGAGGACACTCGCCCTGCACCGCGCAAGTGCGGGAGCGCAGCGGACCGATCGGCAGTTCTGGCGTCGGGCCGGGCGTTCTAGCTTGCGCCGTGGAGCAGCGGACGCCCGTCGTACATAACCACCCTGGTGCGGTCCTCCTCGGCGCGGTTGCGTTGTGCGGAGTGTCTCTCGTCGTGTGTCTGCTGGTCTTCGCGCACGCCTTCCACCTGTCGGTACACGAACTCGTTGACCGCATCGCTCACGGGTAGTCGTCACGGCTCGGATCGACAGTTATGGCGCTGGCGATGCCGGGCGGTGGTCCTTCGTCTCGCCGTTCCCGGCAGTCGAGATTCAGTCAGCTATCCGAACGACGACACGCTCGAAGGATGCCTCGTCAAGCCCCGCCCGCACCCAGAGCCAGTAACCGTTGTCCGGGGGCGTGATCCGAACGCGGTCGTCATCGAGGACTACCTCGACCGTTCCGGTCTGCGCTCGACCCCATACGTACCCGACCGAACCTTGAACTGACCCTGCCTCGCCGAACCAACCAGAGAAACCCGTCGACCGCTGCCGCCCCCCGAGCCTGCGAAGCTCCAACCGGCATCGTCGCGACGACACTCGACCACAACCTCGGGAAAGGTCTGACGTCTGACGTGGACCAGCAAGATGGCGACATCGCCATCGACTTGCTGAGCGACGACGGTCGCCTCGCCCGGATCAGTCTCTCGAACGCTGTCAAGCGCCGCGTCGGCGGGGGTCACGAAACCCACGAGCGCATCGTAGGAGCGGCGGAGGCGATGTGAGACCCTGATCGGTAGATATGGCGTGGCGTCGCTGCGCCGATAATGGTGCGGTCGGGGATCCACGGTTGGCCGACCGCTCGCGCGGTTGTAGGCCCGTTCGACTCGGGCCACCCCGATTACTCCGCCGAGTGCCGATCGGCAGATCTGTCGGTGCGTGTTAGCCGAATCGTCTACGGAGCGATTCGATCTGATCCACGCGTTGCTTCGCGGCCACCTGTCCTAGCGTGGCAACAGGAGCTCTGGCCCGGCGACCGTCGCAGAGATACACGAATACGCCATAGGCACCCCACCTTCAGACCCGCGAATGAATTCGGCGGCGGCGTGATCGATCTGGTCCCATGGAGTCACGGTCGGCAACCAGGTGCCACGCGTCCAGAGCCGGTTGAGCCAAGCATGGGTGGTGCGCGGGTCGGGAACCCACAGGCCGGAAACGCCGTGCTGATCTGCCACCATCGGACGCCGTAGAGAGCGGACGAGCCCGCGAGCCAGGAGCGCGAACAGTCCCGCGCCGGTCAAGAAGACGAGAACACGGGTGCCAATCCCGTCGACCTTCGAATATGTGAGCCCGATGCTCGCGACCCATGCCGAGAGCGCGAGCCCGGGAAGAAACAACATTCTCATCGGCCACGAGTAACCGAGAGTCACAGTATCCGCGTCCGCCACGGCAGCTCCCCGTTACCTCCGAAGCCCGCGTTAGTAAATCGCCAATAGTGATGGCAGTGCACGCATATTGTCCGATC
>DATJAA010000095.1:0-7100 GCA_035516815.1 Acidimicrobiia bacterium
AAGCCGCGATAAACGCCGCGCAGCCCGGTGATTGGATCCTGGTCGCGCCCGGCGACTACCACGAGCGCGACGACGAGTCGGCTCCGCAGAGCTATGTGTCGACCGGCGGCTTCGGTGGTGTGTTGATCACGAAGTCGAACGTGCATTTGCGCGGCATGGACCGCAACAAGGTCATCGTGGACGGGACGAAACCTGGTGCGAGCCCGTGCAGCGCGAGGTCGGGCGACCAAGACTTGGGCACCGTCGCCGCAGGAGGTAAGCACAATGGACGCAATGGCATCCTCGTCTGGAAAGCCGACGGCGTCTCGATCGACAACCTCACCGTTTGCAACTTCCTGGCGGGAAGCGCGCCGTCGGGCAACGAAATCTGGTGGAACGGCGGTGACGACAGCGGCCAGATCGGGCTGACCGGCTACGAAGGCAGCTACCTCACCGCGACGTCGACGGCCTTCGTGAACGAGAACACCGCCGCGCAGTACGGCATCTTCGCGTCGAACGCGTCCGGACCCGCGACGTGGACGACCACATACGCGAGCAACTTCAACGATTCCGGAATGTATGTCGGTGCGTGTCTGCAGGTCTGCGGCATCACAATCGACAAGGCCTGGCTCGAGTACAGCGCGCTCGGCTATTCCGGAACCAACTCCGGCGGCGCGATCGTGATCGAGAACTCCGAGTTCGACAACAACCAAGACGGTTTCGACACGAACACGCAGGTTGCCGGCGATCCGCCTGCACCGCAGAACGGCGCATGTCCCGACAACGCGATCAGCGAGATCACGCATACGCATTCGTGCTGGGTGTTCATGCACAACAAGGTGCACGACAACAACAACCCGAACGTCCCCAAAGCGGGGAACGCGAGCGAGGGCCCCACGGGAACGGGAATGACCATTTCGGGTGGCCGCAACGACACCGTGATGGACAACGAGTTCTCCAACAACGGCGCGTGGGGCGTGTTGTTCGTCCCGTTTCCCGACAGCGGAACGCCGTCGCTCGATCAGACCTGCGCCGGCGTTGGCGGACATCCACTCAAGGGCTTCGGGTGCGTTCTTGACCCCGAGGGCGACGCACTGATCGGCAACACCTTCTCGCACAACGGGTTTTTCGGGAACCCCGCAAACGCTGACTTCGGCCAGATAGTGATCAACGCGCACTTACCGCAGAACTGCTACTCGAACAACGTTGCACCCAACGGCAGCGCACCTCCGAACCTCGAGCAAACCCAACCGACGTGCGGGGCGCTCACTACCGCTGCGAACACCGGCGGCCCGTTGCTGGCCCAGGTGCTGTGCGACACCGGGAACGGAGCCTGCCCGGCCGGCACGAAGTACCCACAAGCGACGGGCGTCGTGATGCATCCTTTGCCCACGACGCTCGGATCCATGCCGAACCCCTGCGACGGGGTCCCGGCAAACGCCTGGTGCCCGAACGGCGAGCCTGGCTAGCTCGAACCGGCCTGCTCTCGCGCCGGCTGAGATCCGAAGGCGCCTTGACACTCAGCGCGGACGAATGAATCCCGCGAGCATCCTCCCGACCTCGATGTTGGCAGTCCCGCTGGTAACCGCCGGATCGCGCGCGGCGAAGCCCCGCAGCTCGTCCTCGTCCTCGGCCTCTATGACGCCGAGGCCCCACGATCCGGTGTCATCGAGCACCGGGCCGAAGACCACCATCTGGTGTGCGTCGAGGTACGGCTTCCAATAGGCGGCGTGGCGCCCCATGATCTCGCGCTCCTCATCGGTCATGTCGAGAGCGAACGTCGGTCGTGGAGCCTTGAGTCTGAATACGAAGGTCGCCATGGTCGGGAGTATGTCGGAGTGATGTGGGTGACGCCACAACTGCCCTGCGCTCGCCGGAAGCGCGATCAACCGCCGGAAGTCGCGGCTTTCAGCTCGTCGAGGCGTGCCGGTCCGCGACATCGCAGTGGTGATCGGGCGTCATCTCGACGTCCCGGTGGTCGCCATCTCGCCCGACGCCGCGGCCGAGCACTTCACGTGGCTGGCCGCATCCTGGCGTCCGACAGCCCCGCATCCAGCGCACTCACCCGCGAACTTCTCGGCTGGCAGCCCACACACCCCGGGCCCATCGACGACCTCGACCAAGGCCACTACTTCTCGCGTTCGTGACGCAAGGGACCGGGCGTTACGCTGTCGTGCTTCGCGGGTGTAGTTCAATGGCAGAACTTCAGCCTTCCAAGCTGACCATGCCGGTTCGATCCCGGTCACCCGCTCTCACGAACGGACTTGTAAGAAGGCTGTACGAGGAGCGCCCACCCCGCTCCTTCGCCGCAGATGTCGAGCGCATCCCGCGGATATCCCCGCGCAACGAGCCCGTGCGGGCTGGATGTTCCCGTGCACGGTTCAGTTTGGTGCGTCTCGGGAACGGTCGCGTCGCAGGTTTGTTCACCCCGGTTGGGTGATGTGGTCGTTTCGGATCGGTCGGGACGATGCCTGCTGCATCGCTATCGGTGTCATGTGGTTTGGGTGTCATGGGGTTTGAGTGTCATGGGGTTCGCGTGTCATAGGAGGTAGGCGGTATGGGCCGGAAGTTCGGTGGCACGGTCAACGTCGATGTTCGGGATTCGGAGCCGGATTGGGGTCCGTTCGAGCCGCCTCGGGCGCGGGAGGGTGCGCCGAACGTGTTGTACATCGTGTTGGACGACGTGGGTTTTTCGGCGTTGAGCTGTTACGGAGGTCCGATCGACACACCGAATATCGATCGCATCGCCGCGAGGGGTGTTCGGTATACGCAGTGGCACACGACCGCGTTGTGTTCGCCGACGCGGTCGTGTTTGTTGACCGGTAGGAATCACACGCGCAACAGCATGGCGTGTATCACCGAGGCGTCGATCGGGTTTCCCAACGCGAGTGGGACGATCCCGCCCGAGAACGGGATGTTGTCGGAGATCCTCGGTGAGGCGGGTTGGAATACCTACATGGTGGGCAAGTGGCATCTCTGTCCGACCGACGAGATGAACTTGGCGGCGACGCGGCGCAACTGGCCGACCGGCCGAGGGTTCGAGCGTTGGTATGGGTTCCTGGGTGCGGAAACGAACCAGTGGTATCCGGACCTCGTGTACGACAACCACATGGTCGACCAGCCCAAGTCGCCGGAGGAGGGCTACCACCTCACGGACGACATTACGGACAAGGCGTTGGAGTTCATCTCCGATGCGAAGGCGATCGTCCCGGAGAAGCCGTTCTTCCTGTACTACGCGCCCGGTGCGTGCCACGCACCGCACCATGCTCCGAAGGAGTGGAGCGACAAGTTCAAAGGTCGCTTCGACATGGGCTACGAAGCGATGCGCGAGCAAACGCTCGCGCGGCAAAAGCAGCTCGGCATGGTCCCAGCCGACACCGAACTGCCGCCGATCAACCCGATCGGTACGCCGGAGACGCGTACCGGTCCGGACGGCATTCCGTTCCCGCCACTGGATTTCACGCGCCCGTGGGACTCGCTCGACGACGACGCGAAGCGTCTCTTCGCGCGCATGGCGGAGGTGTATGCGGGCTTCTTGGCGCACGCGGACCACCACATCGGTCGGTTGCTCGACGCGTTGGAGAAGAGTGGTGAGTTGGAGAACACGATCGTCGTTCTTGTCTCCGACAACGGTGCCAGTGGCGAGGGGGGTCCCGACGGTTCCGTGAACGAAATGAAGTTCGCGAACGGCATTCCCGACGACATCGCCGAGAACCTCGCGAAGCTCGACGTGCTGGGCACCCCTGCGACGTACAACCACTACACGAATGGTTGGGCGATGGCGTTCAACACGCCGTTCAAGATGTGGAAGCGATATGAGTTCAATGGCGGGACCTGCGACCCGTGCATCATCTCGTGGCCGAAGGGGATCAAGGCTCGTGGTGAGTTGCGCGAGCAGTACCACCACGCGATCGACATTGTTCCGACGCTGCTCGACTTGCTCGGCGTCGAGGCGCCGGAGTCGATCAAGGGCCACCCTCAGACGCCGTTGGACGGCGTGAGCATGCGCGGAAGTCTCGAGGACGCGTCTGCGCCGTCGACGCGAAAGACGCAGTTCTACGCGATGCTCGGCTCGCGTTCGATCTGGCACGAGGGTTGGAAGGCGGTCACAACGCATCCGACGCTGGCCGGCTGGGGTCATTTCAACGACGACGAGTGGGAGCTGTACCACACTGATGTCGACCGGGCCGAGGTGCACAACCTCGCGGCCGAGGAGCCCGACAAGGTCCGGGAGTTGGTGAATGTCTGGTTCGCCGAAGCGGGAGCGAACGCGGCGTTCCCCCTCGACGACCGCGTCCCGGTCGAGATCATGGGGACACCCCGCCCGCAACTCACGGCACCGCGGAACCGCTACGTCTACCGGCCCGGCGCGGCGGTTCCGGAGTGGCAAGCCGTCAACGTGCGAAACCGTTCGTTCGCGATCGGCGCGCTGGTCGCGATCCCCGCACCGGGCGCGTCGGGTGTGCTCTTTTCGATGGGCTCCCAGTTCGGTGGACACGCGCTGTATGTCAAGGACAATCGGTTGCACTACGTCAACAACTTCGTCGGCAACATCGAGCAGCTCATCGTCGGAAACGAAGACATCCCCAGTGGTGCCCAGGTGATCCTCTCGGCCGCGTTCGAAAAAGACGGCAACGACGGCAACAGCGCGACGGGGACTCTGTCGCTGTATCACTCAGACAAGAGAGTCGGCGAGGGCCGCATCAAGACGCAGCTCGGCGCCTTCGCGATCGCGGGCGCGAACCTCTACGTCGGACGCGACCCCGGCGAGGCACTCACCAACGGCTACCCAGGAACCTCGCCCTACACATTTACCGGTGGAACGATCGACCGCGTCGCAATCGACGTGAGCGGCGAACCGTACGTCGACCTCGAACGCGAAGCTGCGTTGATGCTCATGAGAGAGTGAGACGCCTGACCTCGCCTGGAACGACACCCCGACTACACGCTGCTCCACATGGCGCGGCTCGCCAACGCGATCGGCGCCGTCGCTGGACCATTGCCTCGACGAAGAAACGACGGAGCGACAGTCTCTCCGCCAACTGACATGTAACTGGTTCTCCTGTCGTATCCGGCGGCGGTTTTGGGAGCACAGGTCAGCGATGAGTCCTGCGTGGGATCGGAGTCTGAATCGCCCGTTATGCGGCGCCCCGTCGAATGCCCCGGTGCTCAGTCAGCGCGATCGCCGGCCCCGGCGTCGATGCGCGCGATCGCGCGGTAGTAGGCCATCTCGAGCGCCGAGGCGCGGGGCCATCCGGCGTAGTAGGCGAAGTGCAGCACGACCTCCTGGAGCTCTTCGCGCGAGATGTCGCCGCTGGCGAGCGCCGCGTAGACGTGCTGCTGGATGGGTTCTTCGACCGCGGCCGCCGCGACGCACGCGAGCGTCACGAACCGGCGGTCCCGCCGTGAGAGGCCGGGACGATCCCACAGCTCACCGAAGACCGAGTCCACGACACCGCGCTCGAGGTACGGCGTCGCCGGCGGCGGCGCGTCCGAGACCATTACCTCTCGGTAGCGACGCCTTCCCGTCTCGGTGCGTGCCTCTGCCAGTGCCTGCCGCGCGTGCGCCTGCTCGTCGTCCTGCACCGCTACCTCCGCGGTCTCGATCGGGTTGGTCGTTGTCTACCAATCGGCGTCATCTCGGCGAGCAACGCGCCGACCTTCCGGGCGGCATCTCCGCGCCGAGCCGCGCACTCGTGTTCGCGTCGCCGATGGCCGCGCGTTCGCGGCGCAATCGCGCTTGGGCTTCGTCGGCGTGGTGATCGCCCGGGCGCGGCGGAAGTGCGAAGCCCGTGTAGGCGACTCGCCGCTCGCGGCTCACGGGAAGGGTCGAGCGATGCAGCGCGCACGACATGTGCACGGTGAGGTCGCCGCGGTCTGCGCGCAGCGTGACGCGAGGAAGGTCGAGGCCCGCGTCGACCTGATCGCGGGCGATGTTGGCGCGGTGCGAACCGGCGACGACGTCGAGCCCGCCGTGGGCTACGTCGACCGGTGTGAGACACACGCCGACGGTGAGCCCCGAGCAGAACCGCGAGTGGCCGCCGCGTTCGCAGTCCTTGTGCCAGGGGAGACACACGAGGCCCTCGACGGAATCGACCCGCTTCACGAGCCCTTCCGCGGTGACCTCTGCGAAGTGCTCGCCGAAGGGGTCGCCGGGCCGGTGACCGTCGCCGAGGAGCTCGCCGATCGCGAGGAACCGCGGATCCGCGAGCAGGTTTCGCAAGGCGGGCGACTTCCGGGCGAAATCGAGAATGCGGCACGGGTAGCGCTCACCGCTGCGGGTCGCCGCCCACCACGAAGCACCGTCGTCTGGACTCGCGGCGTCGACGGCCTGGGCGAAGTCGGCATCGACTGCGTCCACCTCGTCATCGGTGAACACGTCCTGCACGAGCAGGAACCCGGCTTCCGCGAGGAAGTGCGCGGCCTCGGCCGGTCGATCGTCGAGGCGGAACCGTTGGTCGAGCTCGAGCAGCGAGCCGTCGAGGGCGCGCAACGTGACGTCACCCGGCTGGTACACGCTGCGCCCCTCGAGCGCGCTGCGCAACACGGGATCCCACGCGCAGAACGCGGCGTTGGCATCGGGATCGCCTTCGACGCGAGCGCCGACCACCAGACCGAGCGCGGTCCGCTGTTCCGACACGAGGTCGACGAACGCATCGAGGTCGAGCGCGACCTGCAGCGTCGTCGCGTCGCGGCCGGGCACGACTTCGACGGAGTTCTCGCCGCGCCGGAGCGTCCACACGTCGTTTCCGACCGAGATCGCGATCGGCGGCAGACGGAGTCGCTCGGCATCCGCAGCGGCGCGCGCACCGTTGCGCGCGAGCGCCTCGCGCCACTCGCCGTTCCAGAAGGTTGCCGGGTCGACGGGCGGACCGCCTCCGATGGGACGCGTGCGGGTGTCGACGCTCGGCCGCGAGCTGTTGTCGGCCCGGCTCATCGCACGCCTTCCTCCACGAGGCCGCGCGGATGCCCGAGAAGCTCGAGGAACCGGTCGGCTGATGCGAGGAGCACCGCGCGGTCGGGCGCGGGTCCGGTCTCCTGTTCGAACAGTCGCATGTCCTTCGACATGATCGGGCCGACGTGGTCGGCGATGGCATCGAACGACCGGAGACCGACGAAGA
>DATJAA010000096.1:0-10163 GCA_035516815.1 Acidimicrobiia bacterium
TGGCCTACGAGCCGCGCGGCGCGCGCTCCACGCTCGCCCTCGTCGGCAAGGGCGTGGTGTTCGACTCCGGCGGCCTCTCGATCAAGACCGCGGGCGGTATGGAGACGATGAAGACCGACATGTCGGGCGCGGCCGCGGTGATCGCGGCGATGTCGACACTGCGCGACCTCGGGGTGAAGGCCCGCGTGATCGGTTACGTGCCCCTGGTCGAGAACATGCCGAGCGGTTCGGCGATGCGGCCGGGCGACGTGCTGACGATGCGCAACGGCAAGACCGTCGAAGTGCTGAACACCGATGCCGAAGGCCGGCTGATCCTCGCGGACGCGTTGTCGCTGGCGGGCGAGGAGGGCGCCGACGCGATCATCGACCTCGCCACGTTGACCGGCGCGGTGACGATGGCTCTGGGCGACAAGATCGCCGGTCTCATGGGCAGCGACGACGGCTGGGTCGACCAGGTCCGGAGCGCGGCCGAGCGCGCCGGCGAGAAGGTGTGGCACCTCCCGCTGCCCGACGAGTACCGGCGCAATCTCGATTCCGAGGTTGCCGACCTGCGCAACATCTCGTCGGGCGGGGGCGCGGGAACGTTGACCGCCGGCTTGTTCCTGAAGGAGTTCGCCGGCGACACCCCGTGGGCACACCTCGACATCGCGGGCACCGCCCGCTCGTCGTCGGACGACGCCGACACGTCCAAGGGTGGAACCGGCTACGGCGTGCGGACGCTGGTCGAGCTCGCATCGCATTTCCGGAGCCCGGCGCGATGACGCGCGCCCTTGGCGCGATCGTGCTCCTCGCGTTCGCGGTCGCCGGGGTGGCGGCATGCGGCTCGTCGAAGCCCAAGGCGGTCCCGATCCCACCGCCCGCCGACCTCCGCGGCCGCAAGCAGGTCGAGATCGACGCCAAGGACAATCAGTTCACGCCCGCGGCGGTCATCGTCGATGCCGGGACCAAGGTGACGTGGCGCAACACCGACACGGTCGCGCACAACGTCGAGAAGTCTGCGGACGCGGTCGACTTCGGCGCCGAGTTCGGCGCCGACGCAAGCGTGTTCGGCCCGGGGGAGACGTACTCGTTCACGTTCCGGACGCCCGGGACGTACTTCTACACGTGCACGATCCACACGCTCATGACCGGCAAGGTGCAAGTGGTGGCGAAGTAGGCTCGACCTTCGCGCCCTACGGCCCGGGGGTCAGTGGCCCGTCTCGGTCCCGTCCGCCAGGACGGCGTGCGGAAGGCAGAGGTCGTCGTATTCGGCGATGACGATCTGTGCGTTCTCGCCGCACGCAGGGCACTGCGGATCGCGGCGGACCTTGAAGTTGCGGAACGTCTCCTCGAGCGCGTCGTACGCGAGGAGACGGCCGCGCAGCGGCTCGCCCAGGTCGAGGATCAGCTTGATCGCCTCGAGGGCCTGGATCGACCCGATGATGCCGGGAAGCACGCCGAGGACTCCGGCCTCCGCGCACGACGGCGCCAGTTCGGCAGGCGGAGGTTCGGGCAGCAGGCAGCGGTAGCACGGTCCGTTGTAGGGATCGAACACCGTCACCTGGCCCTCGAACCGGAAGATCGATCCGTGCACTACCGGGATGCGCTTGAGGAGCGACGCGTCGTTCAGCAGGTAGCGGGTGGGGAAGTTGTCGGTGCCGTCGACAATGACGTCGTAGCCGTCGATGATGTCGAGGATGTTGTCGGCGCCGAAGCGCACGTCGTAGGTCACGACGTCGACGTCGGGGTTGAGCGCGGTGAGTGTCTTCTTCGCGGAGTCGACCTTGCGGTCGCCGACGCGCTCGAGGTTGTGCAGGATCTGGCGTTGGAGGTTCGACGCGTCGACGACATCCATGTCGACGATGCCGAGCGTTCCGACGCCGGCGGCGGCGAGATACAGCGCGGCCGGTGAGCCGAGGCCGCCCGCACCCAGCAGCAACACCTTGGCACCGAGCAATTTCTGCTGACCCTCGTCGCCGACCTCGGGCAGGAGCAGGTGGCGACCGTAGCGATCGCGTTGCTCGGGCGTGAGCGTGTTCGGGGTGACCCAGTTGCGGCCCTCGTTCTTCCAGCGACCGAAGCCCCCGGCCATCGAGACGACGTCGGAGTAGCCGAGCTCCTGCAACGTCTTGGCGGCGAACACCGAGCGCACGCCCCCCGCGCAGTACACGACGACCGGTGTGTCGTGGTCGGGAATCTTGTTCTCGATCTGGCTCTCGAGGTGCCCGCGCGGGATGAACACGGCGCCGGGGATCATTCCCTGCTCGAATTCGTCGAGCTCCCGCACGTCGAGGAAGGTGGCCGCGCCCGTCTGTGCCTCGGCGTCGGCCGGCGAGACCTCGCGGATCTGGGATTTCGTCTGTTTCAGCAGCTCGCGAAAGCTCGGCATCACCACTCCACGGAGATCGTTGCCAGGTGATCGGCGCTCGTTGATCGTTTTCGGGTGATCGTTGCGAGATCACCGATGCGCGCCTCCGGGCGCGTGTCTACGCTGAAATCCTACCGCGGCGGTCGGATATTCCCAACGGGCTCGACGAGGGCGGCGAGGGCGGGAAGGGTCTCACCGAGCGGGTCGCGCATCACGACGTCGGCGAGCGGGTCGAAGGGCGTCTCCTCGGCGTTCATGATCACGAGCCGGGCGCCGTTCCGGAGGGCGATCTCCGGGAGTCCGGCGGCCGGGTACACCGCCAGCGACGTGCCGATCGCGAGGAAGACATCGGCCCGCCCGGCCGCGAGTTGCGCCCGTTGCAGATCCTCGACGACGAGGTTCTCGCCGAAGCTGATCGTCGCTGATTTGAGGATGCCACCGCAGCCGGCGCAGCGGGGATCGTCCTCGCCCGCACGCACGCGTTCGAGCGTCTCGTGCATCGGCCCGTGCCACGCGCACGACATGCACTTGACCTCGCGCACGTTGCCGTGGATCTCGACGACGATCCCCGGGGTCTGCCCGGCCGCGTGGTGCAGGCCGTCGACGTTCTGCGTCACCAGAGCGTGGAGCGCGCCCTTGCGCTCGAGGTCGACGAGCGCAAGGTGCGCGGCGTTCGGCTCGGCGGTCCACATCCCGCTGCTGATCCGGTTCTCCCAGGCCTGACGCCGGACGTCCGGGTCGGACATGTAGTACTGCAGCGTCGCTGTCTTCTCGGCTTGCGGATTCTTCGTCCACACGCCATTCGGCCCGCGGAAGTCAGGGATCCCGGAATCGGTCGAGATCCCTGCTCCCGTCAGAGCCGTGACCGAACGCGCGTCGCGCAGCCACTGCGCGATCGTTTCGAGCTCGGTTGTGTCCATGTCGGGGTCGAGCGTATTCGGCGCGAACGTGAGCGACCTCAGGGGCGCAACGTTCCGGGCAGGGAGCTCCATCCCGACCATACGCCGCCCGGCGTGAACTGCCACCGGTGTACGACGAGGCCGTCGGGCGTGACCCCGAACAGTTCGAGCCGGCCGTCGGCGTTCGCCTCCGCCGCGACGCTTGTGAGCGCGCCGTCGAGGCGCGTCCAGCCGCTCCACGCCGCGCCCGCGATCGTCTGGGCCTTGTCGTACACGGCGCGGGCCGAGCTCGTTCCGAACGTTTGGAGGCGCCCGTCGTAGTTCCGGGCGACGGTCACCGTGTCGAGCCGGCCTTCGATCGGCAGCCAGCGTGACCACGTACCCGCGGGCGTGCTCTGCCATTTGTCGGAGATCGCCCCGTCCGCGGCGGTCGCGAACAGCTCGAGGCGGCCGTCGGCGTTCGCCGCGGCCGCGACGTCGGTGAAGCGGCCCTCGACGGGAGCCCACGCTGCCCACGTACCTCCGGCGTGGAGCTGGGCCTTGTGGTACACGGCGTGCGCGGCATTGGTCCCGAAGAGCTCGAGCCGCCCGTCGTAGTTGCGCGCGATCGCGATGCTGACGAGCCGACCTTCCATCGGGATCCATCCCGACCACGAACCGCCGGCCGTGATCTGCCAGCGGTGGTAGATGGTCCCGCCGGATACGAGGCCGAAGACCTCGAGCCGGCCGTCGGCGTTCGCCACCGCCGCGATGCTGGTGAGCCGGCCGTCGAAGGGCGACCACGAGGTCCATGGCCCGCCCGCAGTCTTCTGCCACATGTGGACGGCGGCGCCCGTGTTCGTCACGCCGAACAGCTCCAGCCGGCCGTCTGCGTTGCGGGCGACCGAGACCGACGACCCCGGGACGTGTCCGGTCGTGAGCCCGAAGTCGAGGAACTTCGAGAAAGCCCGGCTCGCGGGCAACCCGGTCCAGCTGCGGCCGTCGCCGGTTCCGGTCGCGTTGTATTCGTCGACGGTGATACGGCCGTCGGCAAGGACGTCGCGGACGAACGCGACGTGCCCCGGATTCCCGAGCTGCACCGCAACGCCGAATCGCACCGGAGCGTTGCGCACCGGAATGCCGCGTTGCGCCGCGGTCGTCGCCCACGAACCCGCCCCGTGCAGGTCGCGCGTCCGGCTGTCCGGCACGCCGAGCGTTTGCAGCTTCCACGCCACGAAATCGGTGTCGTTGCGGTACGGATAGCCACGGGCCGAGACGATCTCGGCGGGCACCTGACTGCGCCCGTCGCCGTTCTCGTCGACCCACCATTGGTAGTACGGAGCCTTGGGCCGGTAGGCCGCGGCGGCTGCGTTGGGATAGCCGAGCGTTCCCGCGGCCGCGGGTCCGGCCGCGGCGACGACAGCGCCAGAAGCCGCGAGCACGGCCACGAGCAGGGTTGCGATTGCGCGCATGATCCTCCGTGATGTTTCGGGTTCGGTCTGGTGGGGCCGGGTTTCTTCGCAGCAGGGCGGGGCGCACCCCACGGAGCGCCCCGCCCCGGCGATGCGTTGCCGGACGGGGGGCGGGTGCCGGCAACGACGCTTGACGTATGCGAGCGAGCTCGCGGGCTGGTCCTAGGACGCTTCGCCGAGGGGGGCGTCGTTCATCGAGACGGCCTGTTCGCGCGCCCAGCGAACGGCTTCGTGTGCGAGCGCGGGGTGGAACCCGCCGGCGTGCAGCGCGCGCTCGACCGCGTCGATCGGCTCGTTCTGCATCAGCAGCGTCAGCGCGAAGCGACGGGCTCGACGCCGGGCGATGTCGACCGGCGACGAAGCCTGGGCTTCGACCCACTCCGCGTGCCGCGCCTGCAACGCGGTCGGCAGCCGCCGGACGTGACGGCGGTGGACGGGTGGCAACGTGGTGCGCACCGCGATCGTCGTGTCACCGTCGGAGCACGCAAGCTCGAACTGCTGGAGCCGGGCGAGGCTCCGGATGAGCGGTGAGCTCTGGCCCTCGCGGGGCCCGAGCCCGAGCGCGGCCGCGGTGTCGGCCACCGGCAGCTGCACGCCTTTGGGGTTGTCGTCGAAACGATCGGCCAGGTGCCGCAACAAGAGGAGCGCCGTCGGGCCGAGGGTCGGCAGCCAGAAGGTCTCGACGTACCAGCTGCGGGGGTCGTGGCCGACTGCGTCGAGAACGGGGTCGGGCCAAGGCATCACGCGGATGGCGCCGGTCATGAGCTTCCTCCGGGAACACGAGAGAACACGTCAAGTTGTCAATAACTGTCTATACGATGTTGATGTTGTCTCGCAAGGTCTTGCACGAGTTTCTCGAAGACGTTCAGCCCTTCGAGAGACGCTCGCGGGAGGCTTCGTCCCGCTCCGGGGAGGGAACCGGTCCGGTCCGACGCGGCGGCCGGAGCGCAGGAGGGCTTCTCTGCCCCGGGCTCCTACGTGGTTCACTAGCGAACATGACCGATCCCGACCTCGACCGTTGGCGTGATCTCGCCGCCAAGGAGCTGAAGGGCGCCGGGCCCGAGTCGCTCACGTGGGAGACGCCCGAAGGCATCGCGGTGAAGCCGCTCTACACCGCGGCCGATCTCGAAGCGCTCGAGACCGTCGGCGGATTGCCCGGCATGGAGCCGTTCGTCCGCGGACCGCGGGCGACGATGTACGCGAACCGGCCGTGGACGATCCGCCAGTACGCGGGCTTCTCCACCGCAGAGGAGTCGAACGCGTTCTACCGGCAGAACCTCGCGGCGGGGCAGATGGGACTCTCGGTCGCGTTCGATCTCGCGACGCACCGCGGCTACGACAGTGATCATCCGCGCGTCGAGGGCGACGTCGGCAAAGCGGGTGTCGCGATCGATTCCGTCGAGGACATGAAGCTGCTGTTCGACGGCATCCCGCTCGACAAGATGTCGGTGTCGATGACGATGAACGGCGCCGTGCTACCCGTGCTCGCGGGCTACGTCGTCGCCGCGGAAGAACAGGGTGTGACGCAGGACCAGCTCACGGGGACGATCCAGAACGACATCCTCAAAGAGTTCATGGTCCGCAACACCTATATCTATCCGCCCGCGCCGAGCATGCGAATCGTCGGCGACATCATCGAACACACCGCGAAGCACATGCCGCGGTTCAACTCCATCTCGATCTCCGGGTACCACATGCAAGAAGCCGGCGCGACCGCGGTGCAGGAGCTCGGCTTCACGCTCGCGGACGGCCTCGAGTACGCACGCTTCGCCGCCTCGCGCGGTCTGTCGGTCGACGACTTTGCCGGCCGGCTCTCGTTCTTCTTCGCGATCGGGATGAACCTCTTCATGGAAGCGGCGAAGCTGCGCGCGGCGAGGTTGCTGTGGTCGCGGATCATGACCGACCTCGGTGCGCAGAAGCCCGGATCGAAGATGCTGCGCACGCACTGCCAGACGTCGGGCGTCTCGCTCACCGAGCAAGACCCGTACAACAACGTCGTGCGCACGGCATACGAAGCGTTGGCCGCGGTGCTCGGCGGCACACAGAGCCTGCACACGAACGGCTTCGACGAGGCGATCGCACTGCCCTCCGACTTCGCGGCGCGCATCGCGCGGAACACGCAGCTGATCCTGGCCGAGGAGACGGGCGTCACCCACGTGATCGACCCGCTCGGAGGTTCGTACTACGTCGAAGCACTGACGCAGTCGCTCGCCAACGGGGCGTGGGAGCTGATCCAGGAGGTCGAAGCCCTCGGCGGCATGACCAAAGCCGTCGAGTCCGGCATGCCGAAGCTCCGCATCGAGGAGGCGGCCGCGCGTCGCCAGGCGCGCGTCGACCGCGGCGAAGAAGTCATCGTGGGCGTGAACAAGTACCGGCTCGAAAAGGAGTCGGAGATCGACACCCGCACGATCGACAACACAGAGGTCCGCCGCAACCAGATCGCGCGCCTCGAACAGATCAAGTCTTCGCGCGATCCCAGGCGCTGGCGAGAGGCGCTCGACGCGCTGACCGGGGGCGCGAAGAACGACGGCAACCTGCTTGCGCTCTCGATCGAGGCCTCGCGTGCGCGCGCAACGGTCGGCGAGATCTCCGACGCACTCGAAGCGGTGTTCGGTCGCTACCGCGCCAACATCCGTACGATCTCCGGCGTGTACGGCGGCGCGTATGCCGAGGACGAGGAATTCCAGCGCATTCGCAAGGAAGTCGAGGCGTTCGCGACCGAAGAGGGCCGCCGGCCGCGCATCCTCGTCGCCAAGCTCGGCCAGGACGGCCACGACCGCGGCGCCAAGGTGATTGCAACGGCGTTCGCCGATCTCGGCTTCGACGTCGACATCGGGCCGCTGTTCCAGACACCGGACGAAGCCGCCCGGGAAGCGGTCGAGAACGACGTGCACGTCGTCGGCGTCTCGAGCCAGGCCGCGGGGCACAAGACCCTCGTTCCGCAGCTGATCGACGCGTTGCGCGCACAAGGCGCCGGCGAGATCGTCGTCGTGGTCGGAGGTGTCATCCCCGCGTCCGACTACGAGTTCCTTCACGACGCCGGTGTCGCGGCGGTGTTCGGCCCCGGCAGCAACATCCCGCAGGCCGCGTCGGAGATCCTCACACTGATTCGCCGCAACCCGGCCGCGTGATCCACTCGGGCGCATGACCGATCTCGCCGACGCGGTTCGCGCCGGCGACCGGCGCGCGCTCGCCCGCGCCATCACCCTCGTCGAGTCGACACGCGCCGACCACCGCGCCGAAGCGGCCGGGCTGCTCGAAGAGCTCGGGGCAACCGGCGCCTCGACGCGGGTCGGGATCAGTGGGGCGCCGGGGGCGGGCAAGTCGACCTTCATCGAGGCGTTGGGCTTGCACCTCGTCGAGAGTGGTCACGACGTGGCGGTGCTCGCGGTCGATCCGTCGAGCACGCGCGGCGGCGGCTCGATTCTCGGCGACAAGACGCGCATGGAACAGCTCGCTCGGTCGTCCCACGCGTTCATCCGGCCGTCGCCCTCCAAGGGCACGCTCGGCGGCGTCGCCCGGCGGACCCGGGAGGCGCTACTCGTTTGCGAGGCCGCCGGGTTCGACGTGGTGCTGGTCGAGACGGTCGGGGTCGGCCAGTCGGAGGTCACCGTGGCCGGGATGGTCGACGTGTTCGCGCTGCTGATCGCGCCGGGCTCGGGCGACGACCTCCAAGGCGTCAAACGCGGGATCGTGGAGCTGGCGGATCTCGTCGTCGTGAACAAGACCGACGGTGCACTCGCCGATCTCGCCCGGCACACCGCCTCCGACTACGGGAACGCGTTACATCTTCTGCGGCCGCGCACCGACGGTTGGGCCCCGCGCGTGCTGACGTGCTCCGCGCTGCTCGGCGAAGGGATCGGAGACGTCTGGTCGACGGTTGAACTCTTCATGGCATCCGTGCGCGCAACGGGAGCGTTGACGAGACGCCGCGGCGAGCAAGCGCGGGAATGGATGTGGTCGGAGATCAGTGAGACCTTGCTCGAGCGCCTGAGGTCGGATGCGCGCATCCGGTCCGAGGTAACCGCGCTCGAACGCGATGTCGCCGCGGGATTGATGTCTCCCGCTGCAGCGGCGCGATTGCTCCTCGGTCGCTTCGAGACCTGAGCTCGGCGCGGCGACGGATTCGCTCAGCTGGCCTTGCGGATCGGCGCGGGTTGCTTGGGCTCGGGCGGACGCGCCTGGCGGAGGATCTCGCGGGCCTGCGCGACTCCGAGGAGGCCGACCGTGCGCGTGCGCTCGTCAAGCTGCCATTCGGGCCGGGCCGGGCGGGATCCGCCGGGCAACAGCCGCAGCTGGCTCTCACCGACCTCCATTGGCTTGCTCCGCTCGCTCATAACTGAAGTATCTCCCTCGGGTGTGACAAGTACACCCGACGAAAGTCCCAAAACGCGTTCAGGGGGCAACAACCTCGGCGGGAGCGATATGCCGGGGTAGCCGCCCTAGCCTGGAACCGTGAGCGCGTACCTCGATCACGCGGCGTCGACGCCGATGCGCCCGGAGGCGATCGGCGCCATGACGCCCTTCCTGACCGAGCATCCGGGCAATCCGTCCGGGGGCCACGCCGCGTCGCGAGCCGCGAAGACCGCGTTGGAAGACGCGCGTGAAACGGTCGCCGCGCTCTGTGGCTGCCGACCGGCCGAGGTCGTGTTCACGAGCGGCGGCAGCGAGGGCGACAACCTCGCGATCAAGGGTGCGGCCCGTTCGGCACGCGACCGCGACCGTTCGCTCGACGGCATCGTCACCACCGGCATCGAACACAAGGCCGTGCTGGGCGCGTGCGGCGCCCTCGAGCGCGACGGCTTCCGGGTGTCCAGGGTGCCGGGGCGCGCCGACGGCGTGGTCGACGCCGACGCGTTGCTCGCGGCCGTCGACGAACGAACGGCGGTCGTGTCGGTGATGCTCGTGAACAACGAGACCGGTGCGTGCCAGCCCGTATCCGAGATCGCAAGTCGCGTCCGGCAGGTCGCGCCGCGGGCCGTCGTCCACACCGATGCGGTACAGGCCCCCCAGTGGCTCGACCTCACGGCCGCGACCGCCGGCGTCGCGCTCGTCGCGATCTCGGGCCACAAGTTCGGGGGTCCGAAGGGTGTCGGCGCGCTCGTCGTGCGCGATGGAGTGGCGCTCCAGCCGCTCGTCGACGGCGGCGGGCACGAGTGGGGCCTGCGCGCCGGTACGCAGAACGTCGCCGGGATCGTCGCACTGGCGACGGCACTCCGGAGCACGCACGAACAGCGCGACGCAGAGATCGCGCGCATCCGGGGTCTGCGCGACACGCTCGAAGGGGGCTTGGCCGCGCAGATCGCCGGATTCTCCACGAACGGCGCGCCCGAGCATCGCGTCGCCGGCCTCCTGCACTGCGCCTTCGAGGGCATCGAGGCCGAGACGCTGCTCGTCGCGCTCGACCAGGAAGGCATCATGGCAGCCTCCGGTTCTGCATGCAGCTCGGGCGCCATCGATCCTTCA
>DATJAA010000097.1:0-4067 GCA_035516815.1 Acidimicrobiia bacterium
GATCCGCGAGCCGAGCAGCCCCGCCAGCCGCGCCGCGACGACGGCGAGCACCGCTCCCGTCGCGACGGCCGTGCGCTCTACGACCCCGTACACCGTGCAGTCGAAGATCCCGTCGCGCCGCCCCCAGACCTCGACCCGGGCCGCGCCCCATTCGCCGTCGTCCCCGAAACGGCGCCGGAGCCGGCCCCGCTTCGGCGGCTCACCGAGTTGCACGCCGATGCGCGCGACGTGAGGGAACGCGTCCACCAGCAAGGCGGTGCCACTCGTCACCGTGCGGCAGTCGCGGGCCCCGATCGGTTCCGGGAACCACACGAGGCTGTCGCTGTGCGGATGGTCCTCTCGCCACGTTCCGTCGTGCCACGTTCTCACCGGGACCCGCCGCTCGTGCCGCACCGTCGCGACGCTTGCCGGTCCGGCCCAGCCGGTACGGGCGACACGGATCTCGTCGACCTTCTCGAACATCGAGGACGCGTGCCGCGCCAACGCGTCGACGAGCCCCGGCGCGAGGCCGCAGCCGATACCGATCGCGACATCGGCGCCGCGCGCGTTCGGGTCGAGCACCCGCAGCTGGTCGAGCGCGTCGTGTTCTTCCTCGCTCGACGCCACCGGTACTCCGGCCGCGATCGCGGCGGTCACCACCGGATGATCGACGCCCGCCGGCAGCGCCGTTGCGACGACGTCGACGTCGGCCGGGATGGGATCGCCGGGAGCGAAGTCGACGGCGCGAA
This sequence comes from Acidimicrobiia bacterium, assembly GCA_035516815.1. Lineage (GTDB taxonomy): Bacteria > Actinomycetota > Acidimicrobiia > IMCC26256 > PALSA-610 > PALSA-610. The sequence goes on from DATJAA010000097.1 coordinate 729, forward strand.
CGTCGGCGCCGAACGCGTTCACGACCTCCGCGAGGGCGTCGGAGTCGCGGTCGGCGAGCAGCACCCGCTCGATGCCCGGAGTGTCGATGAGCTGGCGCGCGGCGCGAGTACCCACCGCGCCGACACCGACGACGAGCGCGGTGGTCACAGGGTCCGCCACCATGGCGCCGGACGACTCACCGAAACTCGGGACCCTCGAGCTCGCGCCAACCGCCGCTGGTGGGTGGAACCCCGCCTTTGCCGCGCAGCCGCGCCAGCATGCCCACCGCGCCCGCGGCACCGAGAACGAGGAGCAGACGCTTGAACACCTTCACGCCGCGGGAGTGTATCCAGGACGCCGCGGCCCGACTCCGGCCGACGGACCGGTGCACCGACTCGCTACGAACGGCCGCTGCTACGCTGCTTCGCCGGCCGGGGGCTATAGCTCAGTCGGTTAGAGCGCATCCCTGATAAGGATGAGGTCGCTGGTTCGATTCCAGCTAGCCCCACTATTCGGTGAGCTCTTCTTGCTCCACCACGGTGACCTCGATGCCACCGAGCAACTCCGAGAACAGGTTGTAGAACGCGGCCGCGAGCACCGTGATGACGGTGAGCAGGCACACGACAACGAGGCCGATGAGAGTCGCGGCGCGCAGCACTTCCCATGACAGCAGCCGGAAATCCTTGTTGTTGACCAGTTCGCCGACGAAACTCTCCACGCTCGAGACGACACCGGCCGCCGACGCGATCCACCAGAGCATGATCCCGGCGACCAGCATCACGATCAGGGCGCACAGGTAGAAGCAGATCGCGACCTTCAGCACCGACCACAGGTCGACGGAACGCACGGTCTGCACGTATCGTCGCTCGAATACCTGCCGCGGTGTGGCGACGCGCTTGCGTCGTGGCTTCTTCTTCGGCGCGCGGCGTTCGGGTTTGCTGGGAACGCTCTCGAGCACCGCCTTGGCCCGCGCCACGAGTCAGTTCTCTTCGCCCTCGCCGGCTTCGCCGGGCATTGCCGACTCGTCGCTTTGCTCGCCCTCGAGCACCCTGGCCACAGCGACAACGGTATCGCCCTCGTCGAGGCGGGCGACACGCACGCCCGTGGCGTCCCGGCCCTGCTCCGAAATCTCGTCCACGCCCATCCGGACGATGTTGCCCGCGGACGAGAACACGAGGATCTCGCTGCCCGCATCGACGGTGAAGGCGGAGACGACCGTCCCGCGGGACTCGGTGACGCGCATCCCGCGCACGCCCTGGCCCCCCCGGCCCTGCCGGTTGAAGGCGGAGACCGGGGTCCGCTTGCCATGACCGCTCGATGACACGAAGAGCAGCACGCCGTCGTCGCGGGCCAGATCGCAGCTGACGACGCCGTCGTTCGTCGAACGCAGCTTCATCCCACGGACACCCGCAGTCGCCCGGCCCATCGCTCGGACGTCGTCTTCCGAGAACCGGATCGTCATCCCGTTCTGGGAGACCATGAAGATGTCGTCGGCGCCCGTCGTCTGGATGACCCTGACGAGCTCGTCGCCGTCGTTCAGGTTGATCGCGATGAGCCCGCTCCGCAGTGACGAGTCGTACTCGGACATGCGCGTCTTCTTGACGACGCCGTTGCGCGTCGCGAAGAACAGGTAGACGCCGTCCTCGTAGGTACGGGTGTCGATCACCGCTTCGATGTGCTCGTCGGACTGCAGTGCGACGAGATTGACGAGCGCGGTGCCACGCGCGGTCCGGTCCTTCATCGGGATCTCGTGGGCGCGCAGGCGGTAGACGCGACCGCGGTTCGAAAAGAACAGGAGATACGAGTGCGCGGTCGTGGTGAGGAGGTGTTCGACCCAATCTTCGTCACGCAAGTTGCCACCGCGCACGCCCTTACCGCCGCGCGCCTGAGTGCGGAACTGGTCGACGGGAACGGTCTTCACGTAACCCCGGTGCGACAGGGTGAGCACGAGCTCCTCGTCCTCGATCAGGTCGAGGTCGGCAAGGTCGCCGGGATCGGTCGTGATCACCGTGCGTCGTTCGTCGCCGTACTTGTCCTTGATCGCGGCGAGCTCTTCCTTGATGACACCGCGCAGCTTCACGTCGTCGGCGAGAATCGCCTCGAGCTCCGCGATCGTCTGCGCGAGCTCGTCGAACTCGTCGCGCAACTTCTGCCGTTCGAGCGCGGCGAGCCGGCGCAGGGCCATGTCGAGAATGTGCGTGGCCTGCGTCTCGCTGAATTCGTACGGCGCGAGCTGCAACGCCTGGCGCGCCGCGTCGGCCGACTCGGAACCACGGATGAGCGAGATGACCGCGTCGATCATGTCGAGCGCCTTCAGTAAACCCTCGAGAATGTGCGCGCGGTCGCGTGCCTTGCTCAGCCGGTACCGGCTGCGGCGTGTGATGACCTCGACCTGGTGGCCGACGTACTCCTCGAGCGCCATCCGCAGGTTCAAGAGCCGCGGCACGCCGTCGACGAGCGCGACCATGTTCGCCGCGAAGTTGGCCTGCATCGGCGTGTGCTTGTACAGCTGGTTGAGCACGACCTGCGCGTTCGCGTCGCGCTTCAGGTCGATGACGAGTCCGACGGTGTCGCCGGCGGAGAGGTCGGTGATGTCGCGGATGCCCTCGATTCGACGCTCGTTCACGAGGTCGTTGATCTTGGCGCCGATCGTCTCGACCGAAGTCTGGAACGGCAGGGCCGATACCACGATGCGCTGGCCGCCTTTGCGGTCCTCCTCGATCTCCGCGGTGGCGCGCATGCGGATCGATCCGCGACCCGTGCGGTAGTACTCGGCGATGCCCGCTCGCCCGAGGATCGACGCACCGGTCGGGAAGTCGGGCCCGCTCACGAAGCGCATGAGGTCGTCGACCGTCGCTTCGGGATTGTCGATCAGGTGGAGCGTGGCGTCGATGACCTCACCGAGGTTGTGGGGCGGGATGTTGGTTGCCATCCCGACCGCGATCCCGCCACCGCCGTTCACCAGCAGGTTCGGGAACCGGGCCGGCACGACGAGCGGCTCGCGGTTGCGTCCGTCGTACGTTTCGCCGAAGTCGACGGTGTCCTCGTCGATCTCGCCGAGGAGCTCCATCGCAAGCGGTGAGAGCCGCGCCTCGGTGTAGCGCGCCGCTGCCGGGCGGTCGTTGGGCGATCCGAAGTTCCCGTGGCCGTCGATCAGCGGGTAACGCAACGAGAAGTCCTGCGCCATGCGGGCCAGCGCGTCGTAGATCGACTGGTCGCCGTGGGGGTGGTATTTCCCCATCACCTCGCCAACGGCATTCGCGCACTTGCGGTGGGGCCGATCGGGTCGCATCCCCTCGGCGTACATGCCGTAGAGGATGCGCCGCTGCACCGGCTTCAATCCGTCGCGGGCGTCGGGG
>DATJAA010000098.1:0-22329 GCA_035516815.1 Acidimicrobiia bacterium
GCGGCGTCGAGCGGGCTCGATCCGTTCGCACCGAGCAGCGCTCCGATGTCGGTCGTCCCACTGGTCCCGCTCGCCCCCGTGGAGTTCGCACCGAGGATCGTGTCGAGCAAGCTCGATCCGCTCGTGCCCGCCGAACCGATCTGCGACAACTGGGCGAGCTGCGAGAGCATCGTCGAGTCGCCGGTCGAGGTCGTGTCGCTCGACGAATCCGAGAGCGGGTCCGAGGTCGCCGCGCCCGACGCCATCGCGTCCGCGAGCAACGACGCGAACTCGGGGTCGGCGGTACCGGCTGCCGACGACGCGGTGCCGGATGCCGCCGCGCCGGTCGCGTCGGGACCGCCGGCGGCCGAGATCGAGCCCGAGATGAGCTGCTGGATCTGTACGATGCGCGCCTGGACCGCGGCGACGCCGTCGACCGTCACGCCCTCCTCATCGGCGATCCCGGCGCCGAGTTTCGGCTTGCCGCTCCGCGTCCGGCCACGAACCGCCCGGTATGGGATGCAGGCCGTCGATCGGTGCGATCCAGTCATAGGCGGCGGCCTCCACGCCGCCACGGGTCCGCACGGCCACCCGCCGGTACTCGGCGCCTTCGTAGCGATCGAGTGCGGCGAGGGCCTCCTCGGCCCGCGCCGGGTCGATGGTGACGACTATTCCTTCGACCACGCCCGTCTGGCCTTCGACCACGCCCGTTTGGTCCGCGGGCGGGGGGCGGTCGCCGAAGGTCGCTGCCGGATAGCCACGGCCCGTGTCGTAGAGTCGGCCGGCGACCGCGTCGAGGCGGGGTACGCCGACCGTCCACGGCTCGAGGACCGGCCACGCCTCGCTACCGGGCGCGAGGGTGCCGTACACGAACAATCGGACCGTCAATCGCCGGCCGCGCGTGCCCGCCGCTTGCGGTGCCATCTCAATCCGCCCTCGAGCGCGGCGAGGATCGTGTCGTTGTCGCGCGACAGGCTGCTGTGCACGCGCTTCTCGAACAGTGCGCGCATGACGGGGTTGAACGCCTCGTACTCCTCGATGAAGGTGACGCGCGTCCGGCCCGCGCCGAGGTCGGTGAGCTTGGTCCGGCCGGTCGCTCTCGACCACAATGGTTTCCCGATGGCGTCGTAACGCCACGACTCGAACGGCTTCACCTCGGTGAGCCACTCCCACGACTGGCCGACTCCGCCCGAGAGCAGCCATCTCGGAACGGGGAAGTAGCAGTGGCGGACGAGGCCGTTCCCGTCGTCGTCGCCGGGATACAGGATCTCGATGCGCGTCTTGACGTCCTTCGGCTGGGGACGGTCGGGAGCCCGGTACCAGAACACCTCCCACACTTGATCGGGAGGCGCGCCCAGCTCGATCGCGTATTCGTGGCGCTGCACCATTGCGATTCTTCTATGCGGTCGCCCACCGGGGCGCAAGTAGGCGAACGCGGCGCCGGATCGGCCGGATTGGAGCGGCGGCGGATGTAGCGTCGGCGCCATGGCGAATACGCCGCCGGAGATCGACGCGGCCGACTCGATCCTCGACCTGGTCGGGAACACGCCGCTGGTGCGTCTACCGCGCGTGAGCGACGCCGAGGGCATTCGCTGCACACTCGTCGCGAAGCTCGAGACGACGAACCCGGGAGGCAGCGTCAAGGATCGGGTTGCGATCGCGATGGTCGACGCGGCCGAGCGCGACGGCCTGCTGCGGCCGGGCGGCACGATCGTGGAACCCACTTCGGGAAACACTGGTTCGGGGCTCGCGATCGTCGCCGCGCAGCGCGGGTACCGGTGCATCTTCGTGATGAGCGACAAGATGAGCGACGAGAAGGTCTCGTTGCTGCGCGCATATGGCGCGGAAGTGGTCGTGTGCCCGACGGCGGTACCGCCCGAGGACCCCCGCTCGTATTACTCGACGGCCGAACGGCTCGTCCGGGAGACGCCGGGCGCGTTCCGTCCCGACCAGTATTCCAACGCGGCGAACCCGCAGGCGCACGAGCGGACGACCGGGCCCGAGATCTGGGAACAGACCCGCGGTCGTGTCACACACTTCGTCGCCGGGATCGGCACGGGCGGGACGATCACCGGGGTCGCGCGCTACTTGAAGTCGCAGCGCGCCGGCGTGCAGATCATCGGTGCAGATCCGTCCGGCTCCGTGTATTCGGGCGGCACGGGCCGTCCCTACCTCACCGAAGGCGTGGGCGAGGACTTCTGGCCGACGACCTTCGACCCGCAGATCGTCGACCGTGTCGTGGAGGTGAGCGACGCCGATGCCTTCCTCACCGCGAGGCGGGTGACATCCGAGGAAGGTCTGCTCATCGGCGGCTCCGGCGGCACTGCCGTGCACGCGGCGTTGACCGTCGCACGAGAGTGCCGGCCCTACGACGTCGTGGTCGTGTTGATCCCCGACTCGGGGCGGGGCTACCTCTCGAAGATCTACACCGACGACTGGATGTACCACATGGGCTTCCTGCGTGCCGAGGGCGCGGTTGCCGGCGACGTGCTCGAGTCGAAGGGTCACTCGCTTTCGCCACTCGTGCTGATCACGCCCGAGCGGCCCGTGCGCGACGCGATCGCGCTCATGCACGAGACGGGAGTCTCGCAACTCGTGGTCTCGGTTACCACGGAGCTCCCGCTCGCCGCCAAGGAGGTCACGGGCACGCTGCGCGAGCTCGAGCTGATGGATCTCGCGTTCCGCGATCCGGCCGTGCTCGACCGGCCGATCGAGAAGATCATGGACCCGCCCATGCCGATGATCGGTACCGGCGAACCGGTGGGACGAGTGGTCGAGTGCCTCGATGCGGGTCCGTCCGTGCTCGTCCTCGACGGCGGGCACCCGATCGGTGTGCTCACGCGCTCCGACGTTCTCGGCTTCCTCGCGGCCCGCTCGCCGGCATGAGGGTACGGCCGTGAGCGTGGAGGCGGGCGACGGCTTCGAGACGCGGGCGATCCACGCCGGCCAGGATCCCGACGCCGCGACCGGCGCGATCGTCCCGCCCATCAGCCTCGCGACGACCTTCGCGCAGGATGCCGTCGGCAAGCACCGTGGCTATGAGTACTCGCGCAGCGACAACCCCACGCGTGCCGCGATGGAAGCGTGTGTCGCGTCGCTGGAAGGCGCGCGGCACGGCCTCGGCTTCGCGAGCGGGCTCGCGGCCGAGGACGCGGTGTTGCGCACGCTCGATCCGGGCGATCACGTCATCATCCCCACCGACGCGTACGGAGGGACGTTCCGGCTGGTCGCACGCGTGCACGAGCCACACGGCATCGCCTGGACCGCGTGCGACCTGCGCGACCCACGCGCGCTCGACGCCGTGTGGCAGCCGGAGACGCGGCTGGTGTGGGTCGAGACGCCGACGAATCCCCTGCTCTCGATCGTCGACATCGCCGCGATCGCGCGGGTCGCGCACGAGCGCGAAGCGCGCGTTGTGGTCGACAACACGTTCGCGACACCTTATCTACAGCAGCCGCTCGCCCTGGGAGCCGATGCCTCGCTCCACTCGTCGACGAAGTACCTCGGTGGTCACTCCGATGTCGTCGGCGGCTTCGTCGCGGTGAACGACGCCGAGCTCGCGGACGAGCTGCGATTCCTCCAGAACGCGATGGGTGCCGTCCCGTCTCCTTTCGACTGCTACCTCGTGCTGCGGGGGGTGAAGACGCTCGCGCTGCGGATGCGCGAGCACTGCGCGAACGCGCAGGCCGTCGTGCAGATGCTCCGGGAGCATGACGCCGTCGCGAGAGTGTTCTATCCCGACGAGTCGGAGGTCGCGCGCCGTCAGATGCGCGACTTCGGTGGGATGGTCTCGTTCCTCGCGAACGACGAGGACGCCGCGCTCGAGCTCGTCACGCGCACTCGGCTCTTCACCCTCGCGGAGTCGCTCGGGGCGGTCGAGTCGCTGATCGAGCACCCGGCGCGTATGACGCACGCTTCGGCCGCGGGATCGCCGCTCGAAGTCGACGCCCGGCTGGTCCGCCTGTCGGTCGGCATCGAATCACAGGCCGACCTGATCGGCGACCTGCAACAGGCGCTCGACTGGGTCGGCGCGTGAGCCGCGCCGCGGCGCACGCCTAGATTCCGGCCCGTGACGTACGTTCTCGTTCACGGCGGCGGTTCGACTGCACGCTTCTGGGACCGGCTCCTGCCGTATCTCCACGGTCGCGTGCTCGCGGTCGACCTTCCCGGCCGCAACGGAAAGCCGGCCGACCTCGCGACGCTCACGGTCGACGACGAGGTTGCCTCCGTCCTCGCCGACATCGACGCCGCGCAGATCGCCGAGCCGATCGTCGTGGTCGCGCACTCGTCGGGCGGGCTGGTCGTCCCGGGTGTCGTCGCGGGCCTGCGCGGCCGCGCCGCGCGCGTCGTACTCAGTGCGGCACTGGTCCCGGCGGAAGGCGGATGCGGCATCGACTGCATGAAGCCGAACCATCGGGCCGGACTCGTCGCGTCGGTCGAGCAGGCGCGCCGCGACGGGAACGTCATCACGCTGCCCGGACCCCCCGCCGATCCCGAGCAGTTTCGCAACGCGTACGGGGGCGATCCGCTCGACGACGAGACGCTCGCGTACATGGTCGACCCGGCGCGTTGTGTGCCCGACACCGTCAACCACTACTTCCAGCCCGTGCGGTGGTCGGTGGCGGCGAGTGTGCCGGTGACGTACCTGCTCAACACGCGCGATCGGCCCGTCCCGTCGGCGACGCAGGAGGAGATGGCCGCTCGTCTCCCCGGGCCGACGATGGTCGTGCGGCTCGACGGGGGCCACGTGCCCGCCGTCACCGACCCCGAGCGCTTCGCGTTCCTGCTCGCGTCGGCCGGCGGCTGACGAGCGAGCCGCCTACGGGAACGACTGGCCGACGAGGCGGCGCTGTTTCAGTTGCGCCTTCGCGTAGTCCTTGTTCATCAGCGCGATGAAGTCGATCGAGATCGACTTCGGGCAGGCGGCTTCGCATTCCTGGTGGTTCGTGCACGACCCGAAGTACGTCTCCATGGTCTCGACCATGTTGATCGTGCGGTCCCATCGCTCGGCCTGTCCCTGTGGGAGCAGGTTGAGGTGCTGCAACTTGGCCGAGGTGAAGAGCTGGGCCGCGCCGTTCGGGCACGCGGCGACGCACGCTCCGCACCCGATGCACGCGGCCGCATCCATCGCCGCGTCCGCGACGACCTTGGGGATCGGGATGAGGTTTCCGTCGGGCGCGCCACCCGTGCCGACGCCGACGTAGCCGCCCGACTCGATGATGCGGTCGAACGTGGTGCGATCGACGATGAGGTCCTTGATCAGCGGGAAGCCCGCCGAGCGCCACGGCTCGATGGTGAGGTGGTCGCCGTCGCGGAACTTGCGCATGTGGAGTTGGCACGTTGCCGTCGCGCGCTCGGGCCCGTGCGCCTGACCGTTGATCATGAACCCGCACGAGCCGCAGATGCCCTCGCGGCAGTCGTGGTCGAAGGCGATCGGCTCCTTGCCGTCGTGCATCAGGCGCTCGTTCACGACGTCGAGCATCTCGAGGAACGACATGTCGGGGCTCACGCCGGGAACGTCGTAGGTCTCGAACTTTCCCTCGGCATCCGGCCCCGACTGGCGCCATACCGTCAAGGTGATCTGCATCGCGGCGTTGCTCATCACGGCCTCTACTTGTAGGAACGGGTCGACGGGTGGACGTACTCGAAGTTCAGCGACTCCTTGTGGACTTCGGGAGCGTCGCCGACGCCCTTCCACTCCCACGCCGCGACGTAGGCGTAGTGCTCGTCGTCGCGTAGTGCCTCACCGTCTTCGGTCTGGTACTCCTCCCGGAAGTGGCCGCCGCAGCTCTCGTTGCGCTTCAGCGCGTCGAGAACGAGCAACTCGCCGAACTCGAGGAAGTCGGCGACGCGGCCGGCCTTCTCGAGCGCCTGATTCCGGCTCTCGTTCTCGCCCAGGACGCATACGTTCTTCCAGAACTCGTCGCGGATGGCGGGGATCTCCGCGAGCGCCTTCGACAAGCTCTGTTCGGATCGTGCCATGCCGCAGTTGTCCCACAACACGTGGCCCAGCTCGCGGTGGAGCTCGTCGACCGTCTTGTGCCCCTTGATCGAGAGCAGGCGCCGCACCTGGTCGTCGACCGCGCGCTCGGATTCCTCGAACGCGGGATCATCGATCGGGACGGGCTTGGTGCCGAGCAGGGGAGCGAGGTAGTCGCCGATCGTGTACGGGATCACGAAGTAGCCGTCGGCGAGACCCTGCATGAGCGCGGACGCCCCGAGCCGGTTCGCGCCGTGATCGGAGAAGTTCGCCTCGCCCAGTACGAACAGGCCGGGCAGGTTGCTCATCAGGTTGTAGTCGACCCAGAGCCCGCCCATCGTGTAGTGGATGGCGGGATAGATGCGCATCGGCACCTTGTACGGGTCTTCGCCGGTGATGCGGTCGTACATCTCGAAGAGGTTGCCGTAGCGCTCCTCGATCACGTCGTGGCCGAGGCGCCCGGTCGCCTCGCCGAAGTCGAGGTACGCGCCGTTCTTCAAGGGGCCGACTCCACGGCCCGCATCGACCTCGTGCTTGATCGCTCGCGACGCGACGTCGCGCGGCACCAGATTGCCGAACGCGGGGTAGCGGCGCTCGAGGAAGTAGTCGCGGTCGTCTTCGGGGATCTGGTCGGGTGAGCGCGTGTCGTCGAGCTTCTTCGGCACCCACACCCGGCCGTCGTTGCGCAGCGACTCCGACATCAGCGTGAGCTTGCTCTGGAATTCGTCGCTCGCGGGAATGCATGTGGGGTGGATCTGCGTGTAGCAGGGGTTGGCGAAGTAGGCCCCCTTCTTGGCGGCTCGCCAGGCGGCGGTGACGTTCGAGTTCTTCGCGTTGGTCGAGAGGTAGAACGCGTTGCCGTAGCCGCCGGTCGCGAGCACGACCGCGTGCGCCGACATCGAGAACACCTCGCCCGTGTTCAGGTCGCGACACACGATGCCGGCCGTTCGGCCGTCCTTCACGACGACGTCGAGCATCTCGGTACGCGGGTACAACTGCACGCCGTAGGAGTGCACCGCTCGCATCAAGGCTTGATACGCGCCCAGCAGGAGCTGCTGGCCGGTCTGACCCCGCGCGTAGAAGGTGCGCGAGACCTGGGCGCCGCCGAACGAGCGGTTGTCGAGCAGCCCGCCGTACTCCCGCGCGAACGGCACTCCCTGCGCGACACACTGATCGATGATGTCGACCGAGACCTGCGCCAACCGGTAGACGTTTGCTTCGCGGGCGCGGTAGTCGCCGCCCTTGATCGTGTCGTAGAACAGCCGGTAGATGCTGTCGCCGTCGTTCTTGTAGTTCTTGGCCGCGTTGATCCCGCCTTGGGCCGCGATCGAGTGCGCGCGGCGAGGTGAGTCGTGGAACGTGACGACCTTCACGTTGTATCCGAGCTCGGCAAGGCTCGCGGCCGCGCTCGCGCCCGCGAGCCCCGTACCGACGACGATGATGTCGAAGCGTCGTTTGTTCGCTGGGTTCACGAGCTTGATACCGAAGCGGTGGTTGTCCCACTTCTCTTCGAGTGGTCCTTCGGGGATCTTCGAGTCGAGCGCCATTGTCACGCCTTGCACGGTGCAGTCGTCGGCTCCGTGTGCGGGCACTTCAACCCGACGACGTTGAGCTGGATGAGGACGGGGAAGCTGAGATTGCCGATGAGGATCACACCCGCGAATGCGGTCGCGAACGACCGCCGGAGCTTGTTGATGCGCGGGTTGTTCACCCCCATGCTCTGAAACATCGACCAGGCGCCGTGATACAGGTGAAACGCGAGCGCGATGTTCCCGATCGCGTACACGAGCGCGATTGCCGGACGTTGCAGGCTGTACACGAGGTTGTTGTACGGGTCGCCGCGCACCCACTGCGCGTTGGTGGTTCCCCACGTCAGATCCATGAGGTGGAAGACGAGGAACAGCAGCACGATGATGCCGGTCCAGCGCATCGTGCGCGATGCGAAGTTGGCGGCGACGTAGTCGCGTTTCGACTGGTACTGCTGCGGCCGGGCCCGCCGGTTCAGCACCGTCAGGCTGTACGCGGAGTGGAGGTGCAGCACGAACGCGACGATCAGTCCCGAGCGCAGGATCCAGAGCAGGAACGTGCGCGGCAGGAGGTGGCCGGGCATGTCGCGCAGCGCCTCGCCGTAGAGGTTGATCTCCTCTTTGGAGAGGTAGAGCTTCAGGTTCCCGATCAGGTGGAAGATCACGAAGCCCATGAGCATCAGGCCGGTGACGGCCATGACCCACTTCTTTCCGACCGCGGATCGGTAGAAGCGGACGACGGCGGAGCCGCCGGAGAGGGGCTTGCGAAGCGGGCGGGCGGCTCCCGCGGGTGGCGTCTTCGCCGTCTTGGTCGGCGGTGTTGCAGTCGTCGCCATAGTCTCCAACTCGACTCGTGAGCTTGTGAATCGGACTCTACGCTGGACCCGGGAAACGGCGACGAATCGTGCGGGGATTCACATGCGAGTCGGTCCGCCCGGCCGAGCCCTAACCGACGTTCGGTCTGTGAGCGCAGCCGCCGGCGCTAACGCGCGCGGCCGGCCTCGATGATCACCAGCGGATACCGGTTCGCGACTCGCCCGACATGATCGTGTGCGAGCGTGACGTCGACGTCGACCGCGTCGTCGATGTCGACGCTCCCGACGAAGGTGACTGTGCCGCCGGCGATGTCGCCCCGCCACTGACGGACGCGCCCGTCGACCGCGACCGCGATCTCGGCGTCATGGATCTCGGTCCGGGTGTCGTTCACGACGTGGACGCGGCCGGAACGCGGATCGACCATCGGGAGCACGGGCCGGCACGCGTCACGGACCGCGGTGTAGGCGCGCTTCGGAACGCGCCGATGGTCGAGCAGCCCGAATCCAACGGCCGGTCCGGGATCGGCCAGGCAGAACACTGCGAACCCGCCGCAGGGTTGCCCCATGCACCGCCGCAGGTCCTCGATCTGTAGCTGCAAGAGCGCGGCGTGGTACGCCTGGGTCGCGTCGCGCCATTCGTCGAACGACTTCGCGTCGCCCGGCGGAACGTACGACTCGAACGCGCGGCGCTCCATGCCGTGATGTTCGGCGAGGTCGTCCCAGTCGAGGTCGGGCCAGTGCTCGGTCGAAATCCATTCGGCGTCGACCGGAACGGATTGCGCGCCGAACGCCGACACGAACCGCCCGAGGCGCGGCACGGCGCGCACGGCGGTCGCGATCCCGCCGATGGTGCCGTGCCGCCAGCCGAACCACAGATGCGAGTCGTCGCCCGCGCCCGACGAGCGAACGACGGGACGGGAGCCGTCGACCCGGGCGATCGCCCGGGCCGTCGAGCGGTCGAGCACCTCCTTGCCCCACGTCGGAGCCACGGCGTTCGCGATTGCGCGCGCGGGGCGGTCGTCGCCCAGGGGCGCGTCGTGCGCGCACCAGAGCACGATCGACGGATGGTGGCCCAACAGCTCCACCATCGCGCGTGCCTGCCGTGCCGCCTGGCGGCGGATACCCCGCCCATACCCGCCCTCCATGGGCAGGTCCTGCCACACGAGCACGCCGGCCGCGTCCGCGGCGTCGTAGAAGGCCGGCGGCGCGATATGCGTATGGACACGGAGCAGGTCGAGGTTCGCGGCAAGGGCACGGGCGACGTCGGCGCGTACGAGCTCGTCGTCGGCGTCTCCGAGCAGCGCGCGCGCCGGCGCGTAGCTCGCCCCCTTGGCGAAGAGGCGTTCACCGTTGACGAGCAGCGTCGATCCCGTACGGCGCACGTCCCGGAACGCGACTGTGCGGTGCAGTCCGTCGCTCACCACGCCGCCGACTTCGACGTCGAGATCGAGCGTGCACAACTGTTGCGGGCCCAGGATGTGTGGCCACCACAGCGGTGGATCGTCGACCGTCAGTGTCCACGCGAGCTGGTTGCTGCCGTTCGCGGGGGTGACGACGCGCCAGGCGTCGAGCAGCATGTCACCCGCGGGACCGCGCACGACCGCGTGCAGCCGTACGTCTTGTGGCTCACCCGCGGAATCGACGGTGAGGTTGTAGCTGATCCGTCCGCGCTGTGCCGACGCCTCGGTGCACAAGACGCGGGCGCGATGGATCCGCACCGGACCCGACGACGCAAGCCGCACGTCGCGCCAGATGCCTCCCGGGTTGAGCGTCCGGTCGAACGATGGCGACTGCCAGTAACCGCCGGTGATCGTGCGCTTGGCGCCGCGGTCGAGTTGCGGCGGGCACGCGACCTCGATCGCGAGCACGTGGTCGTCGTGGATGCGCAAGGCCTGCGTCAGGTCGAAGGAGTGCCGGGTGAAGTAACCCTCGGTGGCACCCAGGTATTCGCCGTCGAGCCAGACGTCTCCGTAATAGAAGATGCCGTCGAGCTCGAGGAACCATCGCCGCGCACCGGAGCCGTCGTCGAGATCACCGGCGGAAGCCGACGCGGCGACCGGCCCGCGCGGACTCCCGAAGCGCCGGCGGTACAACACCGGACCGTCGTGCACCGCGAACGCGGCCTCGTTGCGCCAGTGGTGCGGGACCGTGACCCGCGCCCACGATCCGTCCTCGAACGACGGGTCCGCGAACGTCTTGGCGAGATCCGGTTCGGAAGCGTGTGCGCGCCACTCGCCGGACAGGGATACCACGGGAGATGCAGGCGAAGGACGGCTCACCGGGCCTCAGCGTATGCTCGGCCCATGAGCCGTCCCGCAAGCCTCGGAGATCTCCGCGCCAGCGGTTGGGAGTCGCGCCCCGTCAAGGAAGAGATGCGCGCGAACGCGGTGAAGGCGCTGTCCGATCGGCGACCGCTTGTCGAGGGCGTCGTCGGCTACGAGGACACGGTGCTCCCGCAGCTCGCGAACGCGCTGCTTGCGGGTCACGACATGATCTTCCTCGGCGAGCGCGGCCAGGCCAAGACGCGCATGATCCGCGGGCTCGTGGCGCTGCTCGACGAGTGGATGCCGATCGTGGCCGGGAGCGAGATCAACGACGATCCGTACGCCCCGGCGTCCACATACGCGCGTCACCTCGTCTCCGACCGCGGTGACGACACGCCCATCGAGTGGGTGCACCGCGATCGTCGCTACGGCGAGAAACTCGCGACGCCCGACACGTCGATCGCCGATCTCATCGGGGAGGTCGACCCCATCAAGGTGGCCGAGGGTCGATACCTCTCCGACGAGCTGACCATCCACTACGGCCTCGTGCCGCGCACGAACCGCGGCATCTTCGCGATAAACGAGCTCCCCGATCTCGCGGAGCGGATCCAGGTCGGTTTGCTCAACGTGTTGGAAGAGCGCGACGTGCAGATCCGCGGCTACAAGATCCGCCTGCCGCTCGACGTCCTGCTCGTCGCGTCGGCGAACCCGGAGGACTACACGAACCGCGGCCGCATCATCACGCCGTTGAAGGACCGGTTCGGGTCGCAGATCCGGACCCACTACCCGCTCGAGACCGAACTGGAGATGGCGATCATCGATCAGGAGGCGCGGCCACTCGCCGAGGCGGGCCTGCAGGTCTCGGTTCCCGATTTCATGACGGAGATCGTCGCCGAGATCTCGCAGCTGGCCCGGCGCTCACCGCACGTGAACCAGCGGTCCGGTGTGTCCGCGCGACTGTCGATCACCAACTACGAGACACTCGTCGCGAACGCGGCCCGTCGTGCCCTCGCGAACGGCGAGCGCGAGGTCGTGCCGCGCGTCTCCGACCTCGAAGCGCTCGCCGCGTCGACGTCGGGCAAGATCGAGATCGAGACCCTCGACGACGGACGCGAGGGCCAAGTGCTCGAACGCATCGTGAAAGCCGCGACACTCGAGGTCTTCCGCGCGCGGGTCCGGCCCGATCGGCTGGGCCCGATCGTTGCCTCCTTCGAGGACGGCACGATCGTGCACACGGGCGAAGACGTGCCCGCGGGGGAGTACGGCGACCTGCTCAAGCGGCTCGACGGCATGCCGGCCGTCCTCTCCGACCTCGGCGTGGGCGAGTCACCGGCCGGTATCGCGAGCGGCATCGAGTTCGTACTCGAGGGTTTGCACCTGACCAAGCGGCTGAACAAGGACGCGGTCGGCGGGCGCGCCTCGTACCGGGCTCGCGGCTAGGGCGACGCGTATCCCCGCAGCAACTCCGCGCTCCCACGCGGCTCGCGGTCGCGGGTGAAGCAACCGAACTGCACGTCGAAGCCGCGATCCCACTCGTAGTTGTCGACGCCGGTCCAGTGGAAGAAGCCGCGCATGTCGATGCCGTCGTCGACCGCGCTCTCCACCAGACCGAGTGACTCGCGCAACACGTCACAGCGCCACGCGTCGTCGTCGGTGCCGACGCCGTGCTCGCAGATCAGCAACGGGCGACCGGGGAGCTCGTCGTGCAGGCGACGCAGCACGATCGCGAGTCCCTCACTCCAGGACGCGTAACCCATTGGCCCGATGCGAGCCGATGTCGGGTAGGGCGCGATCCGGCCCTCGGCGTCGACGCCGGTTGCGCTGTAGTACGAGAACCCGACGATGTCGCACGCCTCGCGCAGATCCGGGACCTCGCGCGGCGCGCGGCCGGGGAGCTCGAGCACGCCGTCTCGATCGGCGCGCATCCAGACGTCCCAGATCATCGCCTCGAGGCCGGCACGCATGCGATCGGCGGGCACCGTATCGGCGAGCGCGAAGATCGGCGAGAGATCGTGGATCGTCGCCACCGGCTTCCCGCCGCCGCGCAGCTCGCGCCACGCGTCGCGCTGGGCGAGCAACACCGCACCGAGCATGTCGAAGCGCTTCTTGTGATGCGGGTACACCCCCGCGTAGGCACTCGGCTCGTTGATCGGCTTCCAGCCGAACACGAGATCGCCGAAGGTCTCGGCACAGAACGCGACGTGGCGCGCCCAGTGATACGAGCGCGCGTGATCGTCAACGAAGCCGCCTTCGCCGAGCTCGGTGAACCATCCCGGAAGGGTGAAGTGGTGCAGGCACGCCCAGGGTGCCACCCCCGCGGCGCGCGCGGCGGTCAGCATCTCGCGGACGTGCTCGATCGCGCGCTCGTCGCGCTTGCCCTCTTCCGGCTCGATGCGCGCCCATTCGATCGACAGGCGGTGGTGCCGGAGCCCGTACGCGGCGTACAACGCGAAGTCGTCGGCAAAACGGCGGGCGAAGCCGTTGCCGTCGCCACTCACGGGCATGGCACCCGAGCGTTCGAGCGCGAACCAGTCGGACGCCGGGGCCGCGCCCTCGGCCTGCGTCGACGACGCGGCCGTTCCCCACCAGAAATCCTCGCCGAAGCCCACGGGAGTACGGTAACGGCCGTGTCGAATCGAGCGCGCTATTCGCGATGGGACGGTACCCAGGTGGGCTTCGATCTCGACGCCGACGCCCTGCTCGAGGAGATGACCGACGACCTCCTTTACCACGGCGACTTGAACGCCGCGCTGCGGCGCATGATGCAGCAGGGCTTCCAGGACCGTCAGGGCCGCGATGTCCAGGGACTACGCGAGATGCTCGAACGCTTGCGCGAGCAGCGCCGCGAGCAGCTCGACCGCTACGACCTCGGCGGGGTCTACGAGGACATCGCGAACCGGCTCGACGAGATCGTCGACGAGGAGCGCGCCGGCATCGACCGGCGCGTGGACGAGGCGCAGCAATCGGGCGACAAGCGGCGCGAGGAACTGCTCGACGAGCTGGCGCGGCAGCGGCGGGAGCAGCTCGAACAGCTGCCCCCCGACCTTGCAGGCCGCGTGAGCGACCTGCAGCAGTACGACTGGATGGACGACAACGCGCGGCAGCACTTCGAGGAGCTCATGGAGGAGTTGAAGAAGCAGCTCCTCGACTCGATGTTCAAGCAGCTGAACGAGGGCATGTCGCAGATGTCGCCCGAGCAGCTCGCGCGCATGAAGGACATGCTCGCCGAGCTGAACCACATGCTCGAGCAGCGCGAGGCGGGTGAAGAACCCGACTTCGAGGGCTTCATGGAGCGCTTCGGCGACTTCTTCCCCGAGAACCCGCAGTCGCTCGACGAGCTGCTGGAGCAGATGGCGCGCTCGATGGCACAGATGCAGCAGCTGCTCAACTCGATGACCCCCGAACAGCGCGCGCAGTTACAGGAGATGGCCAACGCGCTGCTCGACGACATGGACCTGCGGTGGCAGGTCGATCAGCTCGGCCAGAACCTGCGGAACGCGTTCCCGCAGGCGGGCTGGGGTCAGGGCATGCGCTTCCGGGGCGACGAACCGCTCCCGCTCGACGGGATGAGCGGCCTGCTCGACCAGTTGGGCGACATCGACGCGCTCGAGAACCTCTTGCGCAACGCGACGAGTCCGGGCCCGCTCGCCGAGGTCGACCTCGACAAGGTCCGCGACCTCCTCGGTGACGACGCCGCCCGTTCGCTACAGCAGCTCGCGAAGCTCGCGAAGGAGCTCGAGGACGCCGGGCTCATCGAGCAGCGCGAGGGCCGCATGGAGCTCACGCCGAAGGGCATCCGCCGGATCGGCCAGCGGGCGCTCGGCGATCTGTTCAAGCGGCTGTTGCAGGATCGGGCCGGCCGCCACGAGATCGAGCGCGCGGGGTTCGGGCACGAGCGCTCCGACGAGCACAAGGCCTACGAGTACGGCGATCCGTTCCACCTCGACGTCGGCCGCACGCTGAAGAACGCCATCGCCCGCCAGGGCGCCGGGACACCGGTGCGCATGATCCCCGACGACTTCGAGATCGAGCGTACGGAGCAGCTTTCGCGAAGCGCAACGGTCCTGATGCTCGACGTGTCGCTCTCAATGGAGATGCGCGGCCGTTTCCTCGCGGCGAAGAAGGTCGCGATGGCGCTCCACGCGCTCATCAGCTCTCAGTTCCCGCGTGACTACCTCGGTATGGTCAGCTTCGGGCGAGTCGCGCGCGAGGTGAAGCCCGAGCGCCTGCCCGAAGCCACGTGGGACTTCGAGTGGGGCACCAACATGCAGCACGCGCTGCTGCTGGCCCGCCGCCTGCTCGCCCGCCAGACCGGGCGCAAACAGATCATCATGATCACCGACGGCGAACCGACCGCCCACATCCTCGACAACGGGGAACCATTCTTCGATTACCCGCCGGATCCGCTCACGATCGAGATGACGTTGCGCGAGGTGCAGCGGTGCACGAAGGACGGGATCCGCATCAACACGTTCATGCTGGAGGACAACTTCTATCTGCGCGAGTTCGTCGAGCGCATGATGAGGATGAACCGGGGCCGGGCGTTCTACACGACACCCGAGACACTGGGCGACTACGTCCTGGTCGACTTCCTCGACCAGCGCCGTTCGGAGCGCCGCGCCGGCTGATCCGATCACCCGGTCCGACCGACCGGTCCGATCCGTCCGGTCCGATCCGTCTGGGCGGTAGCCGGCGCGAAGCGTCAAGGAACGCGCCACCCCGCCGATGGGAGGGGACCGGGCAGGGACGCCCGGCGAGTCTGCTCATGGAGGAGGGACGCGGTGATTCCCCGCGTGCTCATGGTCGAGTCCGGCGCGGGTGCGCCCGGTCCGCATCCCGACGATGCCGAGACCACCGTCGTCCGCGACGGCGACGCTGCTATCGCCCGCCTCCACCTCGAGTGTTTCGACGCGCTCGTCGTGGATCTCCGACTCGAACCGCTCGACGGCTGGTGCCTCCTGGCGCGGGTCGGCGCGTGGACGGAACGACCCCGATTGGTCGCGATCGTGAGTGATCGGCCTGAAGTGGTCCGCGCCCGTTGCCTCGGCGCGGATTTCTGCATCGCCGCGGGAACGCCACTCGACGCGCGAGCGTTGAGCCCGGCGACGAAGGAGATGCAATGGCGAAGACCCCCCAAGACCGGCTCCCGCAGACCGACGACGAGTGGCGTGAGCGCCTGACCCCGACGCAGTTCGAGGTCGCCCGCCGCGCCGGCACCGAGCGGGCGTTCACGGGCGAGTACTGGGACTGCCACGACGACGGCACGTACGTGTGCGTCTGTTGTGACGCCCCGCTTTTCTCGTCCGACACGAAGTTCGATTCCGGCACCGGTTGGCCGAGCTTCTTCCAGGCCCTCGAAGCCGAGGCCGTCGAGGAGCGGACCGATCAGAGCCACGGAATGACCCGAACCGAGGCGGTGTGCCGGAATTGCGGCGCCCATCTGGGCCACGTCTTCCCGGACGGCCCGCGGCCGACGGGCCTCCGGTACTGCATGAACTCGGCGTCGTTGCGGCTCGAATCAGCCGACGAGTGACAGATCCGGCGCCTACCGCCGGTGACATCGATCACAGCTGCCCGTAGTTGCTGGGGCGCGGGGCGCGGATCGCCGTTATCCCCCCTGTGACGGCGCTCACCGTGGCTGTGACCACGGCGAAGGATCCAGCTTGCAAGCGGGGCGTGGCGACGAACATCGCCGCGAGCCTGGCCCGACACAGCGCGGTGTCGGCCCGGGTTTGCGTGGTCGACGCCGACCCGCTTGCGCTGGACGTCACCACTCGCCTGGCCGTCGGCCGGCCCGTCATCGAGGATTTCGCCCGTCCCAAGCGGCCGGACATCTCGAGGCTCGGCCGGTTCCGCTCGCCGTCGCTGGCAGTGCTGCCGTGCGGTGGCGGCCCGATCGCCAGGGTCCACCTCGCGGCCGAGGCGGCCCTACGCGAGCTCCGGGATGCGTTCGACCTCGTCGTCTGTGACGTACCGGGCGGACCGAGCGGTCCCGGGCTCGCGTTGGGTGCTCGGCTGGAGCTCGTCGACTGGCTCGTCTTGGCCGTGACGCCCGAGCGTTCGGCCGTCGCTGCGACCAGCCACTTCCTCGAGCTGTTCAACACCGCTCGCGAGCGGGGCGATATCGGGCCGGTGAAGCTGGCGGTGGTGTGTACCGGTGACGAGAACACCTGCCATCTCTCGCCCGCCGAGGTCGAGACGCTCCTCGACGTTGCGGTCGCGAGCCGGATACCGCAGCTCTGGGGCCGCGCCGAGCCGAATCGCGGCTTCGGCGCCGCGCTGGCCATCCCCGAGCTCGACGACGCGGTGTATGACCTTTTCGCGGCATTCCGCGAAGGTCGGGATCACCAGCGCCGGCTGTTGACGCTGTAGCGCCGCGGCCCGCCCGTCCCGGTCCCGCCGAAAGTTCCCCTTGCGCGTGCGGAAGCGGGTTGACAGAATGACGCCGTTGTAATTCCATCGGCGGTATTCACAGCCCGACCGCCCCCGGATGCCCAACCGGGGTGCAGGTCCGATCAAGAGCGAGGGGGCGGCCGATGAGAGAGATGCTGATCCAGCTCGACGTCGATGCCGGCGATCGGCGTTGGCAGGAGCGAGCCAACTGCCTCGGCGTCGACCCCGACCTCTTCTTCCCCGAGCGCGGGGCCTCCACCAAGGAGGCCAAAGGGGTGTGCGGCGGCTGCGAGGTCCGCACCGAGTGCCTCGAGTACGCGCTCCGGCACGGTGAGAAGTTCGGGATCTGGGGCGGGATGTCGGAGCGGGAACGCCGGCGCATCCGCCGCCAGCGTGCGCTCGCCCGCCGCGGGCTCGCCAGCGCCTGAGTCCGGGCCGCGATCGCTCGTCCCTCAGAGAGGGGACGGAAGCGGCTCGCCGGGAAGCCACCGCGGCGGCTTCCCGATCCGGACCTCGACCGTTGATTCCGCGTCGAGCCGGCTCCATTGCAGGAAATCGTCGGTGCAACGGTCGAGGTCGCGCCCCGGGATGAGCCCGACCAACTCGACGCCGGCGACGTCCGTCCCGTGCCGGCGAGCGAGGTTGCGCACGTGCAGGCAGGCGTCCTGCACGCCCGTGCGGTCGAGATCGACCAGGTTCATCGATACCTGCGCGCGCTGCGCCTCGGGCAAGAAGAAGGCGAGGGCGCGAACTCCGCGCAGACCTCCCGATCGCTCGCGCATCTCCCGCGCGATCTGGCGCGCCACCGTGACGTCGCGGCTCACGAGCACGCAATTGCACGCGACGAGGGGGCGCCGCGCACCGACCGCGGTGGCACCGAGCCGCGCGTGCGGAACGCCGGGGCCGAAATCGGGTGCGCGGCTGCGAAAGCTCGTCGACCGCGCGTTCGGCAGGTCGCGGCCCTCGGGGTCGGCCTCGTCGTAGAGGAAGACGGGAACCGCGAACCCGGCCGCCCACCATTCACCGAACGCGCGTGCCTCCTCGGCCGCCCGGGTGCGTTCGACATTCGTGCCGCCCAGGGCGACGTTAGGGACGACATCGAGCGCGCCGAATCGTGGATGCTCGCCTTCGTGACCGACGATCGAGCAGCGTTCCGCGACCGCAGCCGCGAGCGCGCGGACTCCCTGGACCGCGTCACGGGGACCCGGGCCCGCGAGGGTGAAGACCGACCGGTTGTGGTCAGGGTCGGCATGCACGTCGATGAGCGACGGACCGCAAGCGCGCGCGATCGTCAAGAGACGATCCATGTCGCGTCCCTCGGACACGTTGACGACGCACTCCAGCACGAGGCTCACCCTAGGGGTTCCGGAGACATCCCGAACGCGCCTGAGTAGCCTCGCTTCGGTGCACATCGGGCTCGCGCTGCCGCAATACGACTACTCGGTTGCCGGCGAATCGCCGCTGCGGTTCGCGACGATCGCCGAGTACGCACGGCTCGCGGCGCGCGGCGGCGCCGGGTCGGTCTGGCTGTCGGACCACCTGTTCCTCGATCTCGCGAAGTACGGCGGATCCGACCGCATCGAAGGTTGCTTCGATCCGATCGTCACCCTCGCCGCGCTCGCGCGGAGTGTTCCGCGCGTCCGGCTCGGCACGCTCGTGCTGCTCGAGGCGTTGCGGCCGGCGGCGGTGCTGGCGAAGGCGCTCGCGACACTGGATCGGGTGAGTGCGGGCCGCCTCGACGTCGGAATGGGCGCCGGATGGTACGAGCCGGAGTACGCGGCGCTCGGCACCGGTATGCCGCCGCCCGCCGAGCGACTCGCGCGGTTGACCGATGCCCTCGCGGTCGTGACGGGTCTCGTCGGCGGCGGGCCCTTGACGTACGACGGCGTGTACCACCGCGCCCGGGCCGCGGTGAACCTCCCCGGCGCGGTGCAACAGCCACGGCCTCGCGTGTTCGTCGGTGGAAAGGGCAACCGGCTGCTGCGGCTCGCGGCGGAGCACGCAGACGGATGGAACACGTGCTGGGTCTGGACCCCCGACGCATACCGCGAGCGGGCACGCGTGCTCGACGACGCGTGCGTGGCGATCGGCCGCGATCCGGCGTCGATGTGGCGGACGCTCGGTCTCTACGCGCTCTGCGGCGAGAACGAGCGCGACCTCGAGCAGCGCTTCGATCGCCTCCGGGCGACCTCGCCCGAGGGCGTGCTCGCCGGCATGGATCTCGACACGTTCCGCACCGGTCGGCTCGTCGGGACGGTCGAGCAGATCCGCGAACAGGTCGGGGCGTGGGAAGAGCTCGGTGTCGACACGATCGTGCTCGGAGTCGGGGCGGTGCCGTTCCAGGTGTCGGCGGCCGACGACGTCGAGTTGCTGTTCGAGGCCTGCCGTATGGGTTGACCCGCGGCGCGGGCGAGTCGTCAGGTGCGAGGTGCGGGCAGGAGGTCGCGGCGGCGGCGCAGGATGCGCCGGCGCTCCCGCTCCGACGCGCCACCCCAGACGCCGTGCTCGATGCGGTTCACCAACGCGTACTCGAGGCACTCGGCGCGCACCGGGCACTCGGCGCAGATGTGCTGGGCGAACTCGACGCCCAGGCCGTCGGAAGGGAAGAACTCGGTCGGACTCGCTCCCCGGCATCGTGCTTCGAGCATCCACGCATACTCGTCGGGGGTCTCGTCCACGATCACCTCCCCTCCACCTGTGCCTTACGGCCGTAGGTGCTCGTTGGTTCGACACGTTGTCGTGGTTCGCCGACGCGTGTGCCCGCATGCGGGGCGGCACAAACACATAGACGTTCGGGAACGCCCGGAAGCTCCGATTTTCTTGCTCTCGCCTCGAATTTCGAAGCGAGCCGCGCCAACGGATCGAAATCGTCGCACCGCGCTCGAGGTGGGGACGAAACCGTGGCGTCGTGATCCGGATCGTCGCCACCGGGCGATGGCGGTACCCTGACCGGTCGTCCGACGAGGAGCAGAGCTGATGGCAATCGACCCCGAAGAGCTCGAAGAGATCCCGCCGCAGGGTCACGTCCGGGTGGTGTACACCGGTCCGGTCGCGCCGCACTGGGAGATCCACCGCGTGTTCGGCGACCAGCACGCCATCGACGAGTTCCGCCAGCGGGCGATGGCGCGCCTGCAGCTCCTGCCCGTCTACGACCCGCAGTTCCGCCGCAACCGCGAGCGCGTCGCCCGGGACGCCGAGCGAGAGCACCTGATCCTCGAGTGGGACCTCGGTGACGAGCCCGAGTAGACGATCCTGAGTGGACGCGCCCGGGCTCGTCAGTTCCGGGCGGAGGCGAAGCGCGATGACACGAGGCGCGCGGCGACCGTGAGCACGAAGACGATGACGATCAGCGTCAGCGCCGCGCCCCAGGCCCGGTCGATGGCCGCCGCGAACGGAGTCTGCGCGTTGAACCAGATCACCTGCGACAGCGTGTTGTTCGTGCCGGAGAACGGGTTGGCCTGGATCAGGTTCGCGGTACCGATCGTGAGCAGGAGGGGCGCAGTTTCTCCCGCGGCTCGTGCGATCGCGAGCATGGCGCCACTCACGATCCCGGGCAGCGCGGCCGGGATGACCACACTCACGACGGTGCGCCAGCGGCGCGCGCCGAGCGCGTCGCTGGCCTGACGCAGGTCGTCGGGTACGAGCTTGAGCATCTCCTCGCACGAGCGGATGACGATCGGGAGCATGAGCGCGGCGAGCGCGAGTGATCCCGCGAAGCCGGAATACCCGCGGTGCAGGCCGGAGCTCACCCAGACGGCCGCGACGAACAGTCCCATGACGATCGACGGCACGCCGGTCATGACGTCGGACATGAAACGGATCACCTTCGCCATGCCGCTCTGCCGGCCGTACTCGTTGAGATAGACCGCGGCGAGGATGCCGAGCGGGACCGCCATGAGCGCGGCCATGCCCGTGATCACCAACGTTCCGACGATCGCGGGCGCGATGCCGCCGCCGGCGAATTGCGTGACCTCCTGCAGGTTCTTCGTGAGGAACCCCACGCTCATCACGGCCGCGCCCCGGCTCACCACGTAGGCCGCGATGACGAAGACTGGCACGAGCGCGAACAGCAATGAGCCGACCATCCATGCGGTGGCCAGGCCGTTCGTGAACCGCCGGCGAGGCGAGACCGCCTGCTCGAGAATCCACGACCCGGGGTCGTCGCGGCCCGGCGGTGCGGGCGGGGTCACGGTGGTCATCGGGCGGTTCCTGCCAGCGCCGTGCTGCGATTCGCGATGATCCGCGCGAGCACGTTGATCACGATCGTGATCGCGAAGAGCACGACCCCGAGCCCGATGAGGGCGGAGCGCGAGAGGCCCGTCGCCTCGCCGAAGTTGTGCGCGATGACCGCGGCCATCGAGTCGCCCGGGAAGAAGATGTGCGACGTCACTTGATGGCTCGACCCGATCACGAGCGCGACCGCGATCGTCTCGCCCATCGCGCGCCCGAGCCCGAGCATCGAGGCGCCGATCAGCCCGCTGCGAACGCGCGGAAACACCGCCACCCGCAGCATCTCCCACCTCGTCGCGCCCATCGCGAGGGCGGCGTTCTTGTCGTCCTGCGCGACGGTCGCGAGCACTTCCCGGCTCAGGGACGTGATGATCGGGGTCACCATGACCGCGAGGATGAGTCCCGCGGTCATGAAGGATGTGCCACTCACCGGTCCCCCGAGGAAGTGGCCCAGGATCGGCAGCTTGCCGAGCGTGTCGGCGATGCCCGAGTACACCCGCTTGGCCGGGGTCGTGAGCACCTCGAGCGCCCAGAACCCGTACACCACGGAGGGGATCGCGGCGAGGAGGTCGACGAGGTAGGTCGTTCCCGTGCGCACTCGCTTGGGTGCCATCTCGGTGATGAACAGCGCGATCCCGATGCTCGCGGGGACGGCGAGGGCGAGCGCGATGAACGCCGTGAGCAGCGTGCCGTAGATGAAGTCGAACGCACCGAACTCGTCCTGGTTCGGGTCCCAGTGCGTGCTGGTCAGGAAACTCAGGCCCTGGTGGACGAACGCGGGCCACGCATTCTTGGTGGTCGAGTACGCGATGAGGGCGAGGATCGCGAGAACGGCGAATCCGGCGGCAAATGCGACCGCACGAAACGCACGGTCGATCCGCTTGCCGCCGGACGCCGCCATGGTGCGAGAGCTAAGCCGGGATCTGGAGCTTGCTCAGCTGCGCGATCGCCTTCTGTTGCAAGGACGCCGGCAGCTCGGCGTAGTTCACGCCGGCCGCGAGCTTCTGGCCGTCGTTCAGGACGAAGGTGAGGAAGTTCTTCAGTGCCTCGCCCTTCTTCTTGTCGGTCTGCTTCTCGTACACGATGATCCACGTCGGCGAAGTGATCGGGTAGGCGTCGGCTCCCGGCTCGTTGAGCGGGCT